>CANJIC010000001.1 GCA_947474205.1 Planctomycetaceae bacterium
CGTGTTGCTTGGAAAGACAGAAGTGCCTTGGGAATTGCTTGACGCGTTTGTATTTTCGCGCGACGCGGGTAGCGGACCCGCGCAAGCCGACGCCATTGCGCGTCCAAGCAAACCGTACATTTCCATGGACCGCGGATTTGGTCACGCGGGGTTTCCAGCGATTTCTGTGAGCGAAGAAAATGCCAAACTTTTTTGCGTGTGGCTTAGCGCCAAGACCGGAAAAAAGTTTCGTCTGCCCACGCTGCAAGAGTTTCAAGCAGCGTGCGCGCAAGGTTCCAGCGACGCCGTTCCATTGGACGACATTGCGTGGTACGCCAACAATTCCGCACGCCGAACGCACCGCGTTGGCAGCAGCAAGCCCATGACCAATGGTTTATACGACCTCAAAGGCAACGCCGCTGAATGGGTCACCACAAGCGATGGGGCAGGCGTGTTGGTTGGCGGCGCGTACAACGACTCAGTAGAACGGGTGAATTGCGCCGCAATTCGAGCATATTCACCAGAGTGGAACGCCACTGATCCACAAATTCCACCCAGTCGTTGGTGGCTTGCCGACGGTTCCTTCGCTGGGTTTCGAGTGGCATGTGAAGTATCTTCGCCAACAACCACAATTCCAGCCGCCAGCACTTCCCAAGAAACTAAGCCTAGCCCCGTGAAATAATGTGCACCCTATTTTCACAATCATTCATACTGTTCAAGCTTCGCTTTCACATTATCTGCGATTGAGTTTCAGTTTGTCGCCGCACCCACCAACATCAGGAGTCACGCATGCAACAGCCCAACGAAAAAAGTTTTCAGCGTAGACAATTCATCCACACCGCGGCCATGGCTGGCGCCGCGGCCATCGCCGCGCCCGTGCTTGGTCGAGTGCTCACTCAGGCCGCCGGCAGTAGCCAAATTAAAGTGGCGCTCATTGGCTGTGGTGGCCGAGGCACTGGCGCCGCGGAGCAAGCGCTGAAAGCCGATCCCGGAGTTGTGATTTGGGTCATGGCTGATACATTCGCCGACCGCATTGAAAGCGCGCACGCGGAACTTGCAAAACGTCCGGAAGGTTCGCGCGTCATGGTTCCACCAGAGCGACGCTTCACTGGCTTTGACGCGGGCAAGTTGGCGTGCGCCAGCGATGTGGACGTGGTGATTCTGGCAACCGCACCATACTTTCGCCCCATGCATTTGCGCGCCGCGGTGGACGCGGGCAAAAATATTTTCTGCGAGAAGCCCATGTTCACAGACGCCGCTGGCGCGCAAATTGTCATTCAGTGCATTGAAGACGCGCGCGCCAAAAAGCTGCAATTTATGAGCGGTTTTTGCTGGCGTTACTCGTTGCCAGAGCGTGAGACTTTCATGCGCATTCGCGGCGGCGACATTGGCGAAGTGTTGGCCATGCACAGCGATTATCTCACCAGTCCCTTGGGAACCAAGCCGCGCAAGCCAGAGTGGAGCGACATGGAATTTCAAATTCGCAATTGGCAACACCATGTCTGGCTTTCCGGCGACTTTATTGTGGAGCAGGCCATTCACAGCATTGACAAAATAAATTGGGCCTTTGGCAACGAGCCACCAACGCGTTGCACTGCGACAGGCGGTCGTGGCCTGCGTGAAAATATTCCAGAATTTGGCGATGTCTATGACCACTTCGCCGTTGTCTACGAGTGGCCGCGCAATCGCCGCGCCACATTGATCTGCCGCCAACAAGATAATTGCTTCAACGAAAATGTCGACACTGTTCTAGGTAGCAAGGGAAGCGCCTTCATCAATGGCTGGGGACCAACCCACGAGATCATTGGCGAACATCCCTGGAGCTATCCGCCAGATGGACCAAATCCAAATATGTATCAGACCGAGCACGACGAGTTCTACAAAGCGCTTCGCAGTGGCAAGCGCATTGATGATGGAAACTTTGTGGTCAACTCATGTCGCATGGCGCTCATGGGTCGCATGGCGGCATACACGGGTCAAGATGTAACTTGGGATCAAGTGGTCAACAGCAAGGAAAACCTTGGTCCCGACAAACTTGAAATGGGAAACGCGCCGCCAGTGGTTATTCGGGTGCCAGGAAAAACCAAATTAATCTAAATACTAATTTCGGCGCGTACGCAAATCCAAGCGAATTCATTGCCCAATCGATTGCAATCCGCCATCGTGCTCCAAGCGTTCGATGGAAATATGCGCGTTTGGAAATTTTTTCGCGAAGTCCTTCAGTTGCTCCACGCTCATCACGCACGCAATTGTTGCAATGGCGTCTGCGGTGGTTGCGTCGTTGGCGATCACCATTGATTGGCGCGGCGACTCAATTGGCCAACCATTCTTTGGATCAAGAATGTGCGACAGCGTTTTTCCATTGATGTGTCCAGGTTGCCCGCGGTCACCACTGACGCACAGCGCCTGATTGCGTAGATAAATAATGCGTGGCTGTTCACTTTTAAATTCGGGATCAACCTGCACAACCCAACCAGTCGTTTGTGGCGGCGCATCGCCAGCCAAAATATCGCCGCTGATATCAATCAGCGCGCAAGTCATATCGCGCGTGCGCAACACTTGCATGGCCGCGTCCGCCGCCAAGCCTTGGCCAATGGCGCCAAAGTCAAATTGAATGTCGGCAATATCAAATGTCACCGTGTGGGTTGGCTCATTCCAATGCATGTGCGCGCATCCAGAATGGTTCAGCGCGTCCGCAATCACCGCGTCGCTAGGCATGCTTGATTCACGAAACGCCGCGCGCCATATTTTGGTCAATCGCCCAAGCGCGCAATCAAAAGCGCCAGATGAAGAATGATTGAATTCAACGGATTTTGCTATGGCTTTGGATAAACGCGCTTGCACTGTGGCGGGTTGATTAGCCAACGTGGGAAGTTTGGAAACTTCCGAGTCGGCCATGTAATCACTTAACGCCATGTCCCACGCCGCAATTTCATCAAACGCCGCGCGCGCCGCGGAAGCGGCGTTAGCTTCGTACTGCGCATACAAGGTGATCTTGACCTTGGCGCCCATGTGAATTTCTTCAAAGTGAAATCGCGTTGGCGCTATTGCTTGTGTTGGTGGCTCGCATCCAAGACAAATGCTCACACAGACGGTGAACATGAATGTGCGCAATGTCTCATTCATCATTTTGCTTAGACGCAAGATTGAATCACGCAGCGAAATTAAAATAACGCAATCACCTTGCAATCAATGCAAGCAAGACTCACGGCTTGTATGTCACCTCAAGCAAACTCACATCGTCCACAAAGTGCGGACCGCCTTGAGCCGCCTGTCCCCACGTCACCATTTGCTCAAGCGCATCGGGCTTGGTGTGTAATTTGCCAACCTGCGCAATGTAATCCTCAAGTGAAGTCATGCTTAAGTCCGGCTTGGTGATTTCAAATATTCCATCGCTGTACACAAACAATTTGGAGTTCGGCTGCAATGTCAACTGACTCGAGTCATATGGAATCCCAGTGGCCGCGCCAATCATCAAGCCTTGAGAGGCAAGTTGCGTAATCGAACCATCTGGTCCCACCAAAACAGCGGGGGGATGGCCGCCGCCGCACCATTTGATGGTGCCCGCATCCACATCAAGAATGCCGTACCACAGCGTGAAGAACATGTCATTGTGCTCCGCCATTGGATACAGATCATTCAAGCCCTCCAACACCGCGGCGGGATCGCGCATGTCGCGTCCAGGAATTCCGCCGCCTTTAATAGTGTTCATTGCGCTCACGCCAAGCAACGCGGGACCAACTCCGTGTCCGCACACATCAAGCAAATAAATCGCCAAGCGCGACTCATCAAGCCAGTGGTAGCCGAACGCGTCGCCACCCAAACTTTCGCTGGGAACAAATTTCCATTTTGTTGTTGCCGTGCCTTTGGTCAGTGGCGCGGGCAACAGCGAGCGCACATATTCCGCCGCGCGCTTGGCTTCCTCTTGTAAATGTTTTTCGCTGGCGGCAAGCGCGGCGTAGGCGGCGTTGCGCTCCATGGCGGCCTTGTATCCATCCGAATGATGCTTAATGCGAGCGATCAACTCAACCGGATCTGGCAACTTCACAAGGTAATCATTGGCGCCCAATTCAAACGCCTTGGCTTTGGTCAGCGCTTCTTCGCGCGAGGAAAGAACCACCAACGGGGTCTCCGTCAGCGCGGCGTGTTTGCGATATTCAGTCACCAATGTCAAGCCATCGATATTCGGCATGACCAAATCTTGCAGTATCACTGTTGGTTTTAAAGTCAACGCCATCTCCACGGCCTTGGTTCCATCGCTGCAATAATGAAACTCCCATGTCGGCTGGGATTGCAGCATTTTGTGCACCGCGCCAGCGATAATGGCTTGATCATCAACCAACAGAACAATGGTTTTGAAAGCGGCCACAGGGTGGTTGGATGCTGAATTAGACATGGTTCGGTTTAGGCTTTCTTGTAAGAGCGACTTGAATGGCTGGACCAATAAGTTCTATGGCAAGCACTTGCTCCGCGGCAAGGCATTGCACCGCTGCGCCAGGCATTCCCCAGACAATACTGGTTGCGGCGTCTTGCGCAATGGTTGCCCAGCCAGATTTTCGCAGCGCCAACAATCCCGCGGCGCCGTCCCTTCCCATGCCGGTCAGCAACGCGGCCACGCCACATAATTTTGTGCCAGCCGCGCCAAGCATGAGCGAGTCCACGCTTGGTTTGTGAAGCGCCTCCATGGGAATATCTGTTTCAATGAACACGCCAGCGGATGTGATTTGCAAATGTCTATCCGATGAAGCCACGGACACGCTTCCGGCAACCGCGCGATCGCCTGGCAACGCCGCGCGCACCGCAAAGCCCGTCTCATGGCTTAACCAATTTCTAAATCCTGGCACAAACGCGGTGTCCAAATGTTGAACAATGACCACGGCAAAATTGATAGGTTGCTTGAAGGATCGAAGAACGGTGGCCAAGGCTTGCGGCCCACCCGTGCTTGCGCCCAAAATAACAATGGGCGTGGAGCAAGACTGATCGCTGACATGCGCTTTGTGAATGACATTGCTGGCAACGGGCTTCACAATAATGCGTTGATTGCGTCGAATTTGCTCTATTTTGGCTCGTAAACGATCCCCGCCCGCGCCATCAAGCGATTGCTCAAAGCGCGGCGTTTCAACCGCGTCAAGCGCGCCGGCGCCAAGGGCCTCAAACACGCGGCTGGCATTTCCCTCAATGGTGGCGGTGACCACAAGAATTGGACAGGGGGTCTTGCGCATAATTTGGCGCGTGGCCTCCACGCCATCCATCTTGGGCATGATCAAGTCCATTAAAATTAAATCCGGTTTATTGGCGGCGCATTTAGCCACGGCCTCTTCACCATCCAAAGCGGTCCACGCCAAGGTGACATTGGGCATGCCTTGCACAATATGTGTCAGCGCATGCAACGCGATTTTTAAATCATTCACAATCCCAATGTTCACGCTTGCGCCTCGCCAATCAAGTCCGTGATGGTTTGAATGAATGATTGATCTTGGAATGAACCCTTGGTGAGATAGGCGTTGGCGCCCGCTTCCAATCCAGCGGCGCGATCCTCGGCGCGATCTTTGTAGCTGACAATGGCGACGGGCAACGTCGCGAAGCGCGGTTCGCGACGAAGCGCTTTCACAAACTCAATACCGTTCATGCGTGGCATGTCCACATCGGTCACGAGCAAATCAAAACGCCCAGCTTTCAATTGGGTGAAGCCATCAACGCCATCCACCGCGGTCTCCACTTCATATCCCAAACGCGCCAACATTTGCCGCTCCACTTCGCGCACGGTGATTGAATCATCCACCACCAAAACACGCTTGCGGCCCGATGAATTACGGCGTAATGACGCGATATCCAACCCGCGCACGCCACCCTCGGAAAGGCCGCGACGAATACCAATAAGCAGGTCCTCCACATCCATGATCAAGATCGCGTGGCCCTCGTCGTCAATGGCGGCGGAACTTACAAATGGAGTTTTGCCAAGGCGTGGATCAAGTTTGCGCACCACCAAATCCTGCTCGCCCATGAATTGGTCAACTACCAAGCCGCACGGATTGTCTATGTCGCCAAGCACCACCACATTCACCACGGCGGAATTAGTCGTGTTGGGGTTGTGTGGCAAGCCAAATAATTCACTCGCGCGCAACAATCCAATCGATCGCTCATCAAGCTCAAATGTCAATCTTCCTTCCATGCTCTTCAAGGAAGCTGAATCCACCTTCACAATTCGCTCAATGCGCGCCAACGGAAATGCGTATCCCTCTCCACCGACCATCACTGTCACGGCGCGGATAACGCTAAGCGTGATGGGCAGCGACAAAATAAATTCCGAGCCTTGACCAGGCTGGGATTCCAAGCGAACTGTTCCACCAATTTCACGCACCGTTTGACTGACCACATCCAAACCAACGCCGCGGCCAGAGACTTCGGTCACTTGCGAAGCGGTGGAGAAGCCGGGCAAAAATAAGAACTCAAGCAACTCTGTCTTGTTCAAGCCAGCAGCAATATCCGCGGATTGCAAGCGTTTTTCAATCACTTTGCTGCGCACGCGCTCGGGATCAATGCCGCGCCCATCGTCGCGAATGCGCACTTCAAGCATGCCCGCGTGGTGGCGCGCTTGCAAGCGCAAGTGCGCGGTCTCGCCTTTGCCAGCGGCCAAGCGGTCCTCTGGACCTTCAACACCGTGATCAATGGCGTTTCGCAACATGTGATTCAACGGAGCCTCCAAACGCGCAAGCACATCGCGATCAACCGCCACGTGCGTGCCTTCAATATCAAATTGAACTTTCTTGCCAAGCTTCTTGGCAAGATCACGGATCATTCGTGGATGACCCGCGGTCACATCGCCAAAGGGCCTCATGCGACTGCCAATGACTTCGTGATACAACTTCGTTCCAACTTCCTCGGTGCGTCTAAATACATTCTCCAAAAATTCCGCATGGTTTGTCAGGCTTCCTTCAATGCTGGCCAAGCGCGCCAATGAGTTCGAAATCTCCGCGGTGTCGCGTCGTTTCACCGCCGACTCGAACGAGTCGCGCGCGAAACGGAGTTGTGATTTCATCTCGCGCAAGCCGCGGCGAATTTGTGGAAATCGTTTTCCCTCAACCATGCTTTCTCCAGCCAGGCGCATCATGCGGTCAAGATTTTCAGCGTTCACACGAACCGTTCTTACTTCTGGAGCCGCAGCAGCGGCGACAGATTTAGCAGTATTTCCCGACTTATTCGAGGGTTGAATCGGTTGTTCCGAAGAACCCGCCACGGACTTGGTGGCGGACAACGCCGCCGTGGGTGGATTGGTGGGGGCAACCAAACTTTCCGCTTTGGGTTGAATAATTTCCGCGGCGGGTACAAATGGTTCAACAATATCAACAGGCTTGGCAACTTTCACCGACGCCGGCATAGCTTGCGGCGGAGCCGACAATGCGGTGATCAGCGCGTTGATATCTACGGCGTTGGTGGATTTCCACGTTGGCAAATCCGCCTCTTGAAGTGTGGCTAATTGTGTCAAGATATCCGTGCCGCCAAGCAACTGTTCAACGCGCTCTGGCCCACACACTTCAACCTTCTTTTGAATGTTGACTAGGCAATCCTCCATGTGATGCGCCAAATCAACCGCTAAATCCAAACCAATCACGCGCGATGCTCCTTTGATTGAATGCGCCGCACGCATCAAACTTTCAATGGGATGCACGTCCGAGGGGTTCTGCTCCAAACGCAGCAGGCCATCGTTCAACGACGCCCCATGCGCCACAATTTCAGCGCGGAACAATTCAAATAAATCAAATCCGCCAAATGAACTCATTGAATGGACCTCTCCATGACGGTTTGAATTGCGATTGGATTCAACAACACCGCGTCGCCATCATCCATTGGAATGATGCAATTGGTGCAGGAAGAAGCGTTTTTTGGAATAGTGGCGGGGGCGTTTCGAAATTTCGACGGATCCACTTTGCGGATGCAATCCACAGCGTCCACCTCGAAGGCCCAAGACGCATCCTCGCTTCCAATCACAATCATGCGCCGCAATTTCGCGTCGGCGTTCTTATCCATGTCCATGTCAAGCACAACATGCAGCAAGCCCGTCAACAAAATGGCGCCTTCATGGCAACATAGTCCACGAAATGGCGGACGCGTTCTATGCGGCACCTTGCGCACGGTTGTGCATGGAAAAACATTCAGCACGCTGTTGGCGGGCAAAGCAAACCGTTCTCCGCCAATGCGAAAGAGCAATATGGTGTCCTCCTCACGCAACGACTGCGCCCGTTCTTGCGCCAAATCGCTGGTGTTCTTGGCCAAGTTCGCCGACTGAATTGGACGCGCCAAAAGTTGCGTTAAACCAATTTTTTTATCTGCAAGATCTTCTGGCGGCAATTGGGTCAAGGTCGTTTCTCCACAGTTCGAGCGGCTCGTTCACGAAAGCGTTGCGCACTTTTGACATCTCCACGCAAGTCAGCAAGGGCGCCTAATGACAACAGTGAGAGTGAGTTTAGAGGATCAAGGTACACGACCTTGGTGAAGCTTCGCTCGGCTTCCGTGAATTTGTTTTGCGCCATTTGAACGCAACCAAACAACACATGAGCTTCAATTCCAAGCGGTTCAACGGCTAAATGCGCCAGCAATGCTTTCTCGGCCTCCACCAAATTTCCGCTGTCGGCGGAAATCTGTGCTTTTGTAAGCAAAGTCATTATTGGAGCTGGCGCAGGACTTGGCGTGGCCGCGGTGCGCGCGGACAACGTCTTTGCAGCAGAAACGCCTGGCTTCATTTTCGGCGCGCTTGGCGTTACCAACGGCATCAACGCGCGCGTAGCCATGTCCAATTTCATTGACTCGCTTGGCTTGTCCGATCGTGCAAACACAAATGCATGATCCACTTCGCTTCTGCGCATGTCCGTGTCAGCCAAAATAATTGAGTCCGCGTGTCCAAGAAAAACCAAGCCGTTTGGCTTGGTGATTTCACACAACAATTTGCCCAGTCGCTTTTTGGTTGCCTCGTTTAAATAAATCGCAACATTTCGGCAGAACACAAAATCAAACGCGCGATCAGGTTTCCATATGGACAAATCGCCACGCGTCAACTCAATCATGGCCATGCCGCCAGCGTCAAGTTCCAATTGTCCTTGAGTTGTTGGGTGCAACCATGGCGCGGCCCACGTTGGAATGGGCGTGCGTTGCGCCAACGCGCTGGCCCGACCAGTCTTGGTGACCGCCAAATGATCATCGCTGTAATCAAGCGCAAGAATGTGTATGTGCTGCGCTGTCAAACCGCATGAAAGCGCCGTGGCGGCAATGGAAAACGGCTCCGATCCGGTGGCGCAACCAAGACTGGCCACTTGAATCACTTGCGAGCGATCACGTTTAAGAATGTGTTCGCGCAACACTTCAAACGCCGCGACATAACGAAAGAGCCACGTTTCTGGCGGGGCCAAATGCTGGTGCAAATACATGGCCTCTTGCGGGTCGCGTTGCAAGCGCGCCACATAGTGCTCAATCGTTTTGTCACCAAGCAAACGCATTCGTTCCTGCGCGAACAACTCCACAAATTTATTCACTTCAGGTTCAAGCGGCGTGTTCGCGGCCAACCACGCTGACAATTGCCTCACGACACAAGCCGCCGATGATCGCTGGCGGCCACCGCGCTGGCGCCTTGCAAAAGAAGTTGATGTTGCATGGCGATACGCGTGGCGTCGAACACTTGAACGCGTCCCTCTGGAATATTCAGAACCTCGCGTAAATGTTCAAAGCCAGGCAAGCCCGCCGTTGGATTCCACGCGCCGCTTTCGTCAAGATCGCGCAACCCAATCGCTTGCTCCACGCGCAGACCAAATGTCGCGGTGCTGGCGGTTTGAGAATCGTGTTTCATTGGAACCTCTATCAGCAACGTTCGAGAACCAACTTGCGGTTCAATGCATTCCTGACCGGTGAGAATTCCAGCGTCAAGCAGGGGGATGAGTGCGCCGTGATAATCAAACAAACCAAGCATCCAATTTGGACCAGCGGGCAAAGGTTGCGCTGAAACCACCGGGCAAACTTCACGAATATGGCCGACATCAATGGCGAAAAATTTATTCTTTGCGGTCCAGATCAGCGTTCTCATGGACGAAGCATAGCCAAACTTCCAACAGTTCAATCTTCCGTGTGCAGTTCGCTAATGTCCCTGATATCAGATAATTTCGAGAAGAAAATATCCACAATCTCTGGATCAAATTGCTTGCCCGCCTCGCCGCGAATGGTGTCAAGCACGCGTCGTTCAAGCCACGCCTCTTTGTAACAACGCTTGTGGGACAGGGCGTCAAACACATCCGCAAGAGCCACCACTCTGGCAAACAGCGGAATGTCCTCGCCCTTCTTACCGCCAAGTTTGCGCTGATGCGTGATGGGATCAATCAGCACATTGCCATCTAGGTCAACATATCCTGGATAGCCGCCACCATCCCAGCGTTCGTGATGGTTCAACACCACCTCACGCGACGACTCATCAAATTCGGTGGGTTGATCCAGAAAAAAACGGGCGCCAATGAGCACATGCTGTTTCATCTCTTCATATTCGTGGGCGTCAAGTTTGGCTGGCTTTTTCAAAATGACATCGGACACGCCAATCTTTCCTACATCATGAAGACGAGTGGCGATGCGCAATCGCTCTCGTTGACGTTCGAAAGCCGGACCTGTGAGTCCACGTCGATGGGCCCACTCTTCAAATAAAATTCCGGCAATTCCAGTCACGCGCGCGATGTGGAGAGGGGATTCAATAGGATCGCGCGACTCGGTCATGCACAACATGCGCGTGATAATGCTTTCGGTCAATTGCGTGCGTTCAATAGCCACCGTGGCCATGCTGGCAAAGTGCGAAAGCAACGATTGATCCGAGTCAGTGAATCGTGGTCTGGCGCGGCCATCACTGTCCTTGGCGTTGATTAATTGCAGAACGCCAACGGTCCGGCCCAAGCTGGTGCGCAGTGGCAGAGCCAGAACGCTTTGCGTTTTGTATCCAGTGATGCGGTCGAATGATGGGTCAAATTGAAATGCGCCGCCGAGTTCAAGCGCGTAGGCGTTTGCAATATTCACGCTTTCGCCGCTCACTCCAACCCATCCCGCTATGGAATTCTCACTGACTGGCAGCAAGTAACTGGAAAAGCGGGGCTTTTCAGTGGTTGAGCCACGTCGTTCAATGGTGTCATTTTGCGCATATGCAAATCGAAGAATTTTATTTTCACGGATGTACACCGTTCCCGCATCGGCACCAATTAGTGTGCGCGCCTCTCGTAGAATTCGATCCATTAACAAATGAATGTCTTGCACCTTGTTCAATTCCATGCCAATGGCAACCAAACTATCTACGCGGTTGCGATGCAACTCGCTGTCCACAGCCAACGACTTTTGCAAATGCGTCACACGGCGTTCGCTGTCAGTTAAAGAATGCGCGCGATCGTTGAATCGCTTCTGCAATGCCTCGATCTCCATTTCCGCAATACGCCCCCGTGAATGAGCCATCCCTAATTTCGCAAGCGTATTGACGCGCGTGCGAACTTCATCGGGCTCGCTTAGGCGCGACATAAAGTCCTCCGCGCTGGCCGCGAAAGCCGCGGCGCGAATCAACGGATCAGGCAATGGTGCCATGGCAATGCACGGAATGTCTTTGGTGTCATCAAGACTTGCCAGTTGGCGAAGCAAATCAAACGCCTGTGTGCCAGGGCCGGAAAGTTCAATGGCAATCACGGATGGCGCGTCTCGCAGAATGCGTTGCACGCATTGATCGTCGCGCCGGATAATTTCCAGTTGCGCAATGTCCGATGTCACCGATGTTCGAAGCAAGTCGGCGGCCCAGGATTCATTCGTCGCCAGAATTAAAAGCGGCTTATTCAGTGGATCATTCATGGTCGAGCGAATTGGAGTTGGTGATTCGCTCATTGAATTCGAATGTTAGCAATGATTCTTATTCAATGAAATTATTGAACACCCATAGAAATAACTCAAGCAAATGGGACCGGTGGGAGTTGCACCCACACGTCAATTTCTTGACTGCGGATTTTAAGTCCGCTGCGTCTGCTGTTCCGCCACGATCCCGTCACCCGTGCCTTGAATATATCCAAGCGCCTTATCGCATAGAAACCATACAAGTCATTTTGGAGACATTTTGAATGCACTGCCATGTCACATTAACCGCTCTTGACTTCCTCTGAAAGTTGCGGCGAATGCCAACCGCCCGCGGGCATTAAAATTTCATTGGCCGGCTCTGGTCCCCATGTTCCTGGTTTGTACTTCATAACGGGCACGGCGTTGTCAAGAATATTTTCAACAATGCGCCAGCCTTCTTCAACCACATCTTGACGAGCAAACAAAGCTTGGTCGCCGCGAATGGCGTCACCAATAAGTCGCTCGTATGGCGTCATTTCATCGGGTTGCGCGTCAACGGCCATTAATTCAATGGGCATTCCGCCCATGACTTCGCCGTCAATCTTGGCCTGCATGTTTATGCCAATCTCAATGCGCGGCGTGAACAGAAAGCGCACATAATTGTGTGGTCCTGGTGGCGCCTCTGGAAAAACAACATTAGGTGGGCGATGAAATTCAACGCGCACCTCTGTCGCTGAAAGCGGCATGCACTTGCCCGCGCGGATGTAAATAGGAACGCCGTCCCAACGCCAATTGTCAATCATCAATCGAATGGCGCCCCACGTTTCCGTCTGGCTGTTCTCCGCAACTCCGGGCTCCTTCAAGAAGCCATCAAATTGACCGCGAACAACATCGCGCGTGGTCAAGGTTCGCACCGCGCGGAACAATTTCACTTGCTCGTCACGCACGCGTTCCATGTCGCTCCACAATGGCGGCTCCATGCACAAAAACCCAACCACTTGCATGAGATGGTTTTCAATCACATCGCGAATGCAGCCGGTCTCATCGTAAAATTTTCCGCGACCTTGCACGCCAAAACTTTCCGCCATGGTGATCTGGATTTGCTTGATGTACTGGCGATTCCAAATTGGCTCCAGAAACGCGTTGGCGAAACGCGTGAACAAAATATTCTGCGTCGCCTCCTTGCCCAAGTAGTGGTCAATGCGGAAAATATGTTGCTCATCAAACACCTCGTGCAAAGTCTCGTTCAGTTTCTTGGCCGTGGCGCTGTTGTGCCCGAATGGTTTTTCAACCACCACGCGCGCGCCGGTCACGCAACCCGCGGCCTCCAACTGTTTGGTCACGGCCCCAAAAAGCACGGGCGGAATAGCCAAATAATGCAGCGGACGCTGGGATTTGCCCAGCGCTTTCTTCAGCGATGTGAACGTTGCAATATCGGCGTAATCGCCATTCACAAATTGAAAGTTGTCCGACAACTTTTTGAAAGAAGGCTCGTCAACGCCGCGGCCATATGTGGTAATTCCCTCGCGCGCGCGCGCCAGCAATTGCTCGCGCGTCATGTCGCTCTTGGCCACGCCAATAATTGGTCCGTCAAAGACATTGCGACGAATCAACGCCTGAATAGTGTCGAACAATTTCTTGTGCGCAAGATCTCCCGTGGCTCCAAAAAGAACCACGGCGTCGCAATGCAGTTGAGTGGTCATAAATTATTTTCCCTTCGGCGCAGTCTGCTCAAGATGTCCACCAAACTCGTAGCGCATGGCGGAGCACAACTTGTCGCCAAACAACGCCGCGCCACGGCTTGCAAAACGCGCGTACAACGCGGCCGTCAACACATACGCAGGCACGCCTTCGTCAATCGCCGCGTCAATGGTCCAACGACCTTCACCAGAATCGCTCACGCGTCCGTCAAACTTGGTCAACTCCGGATCGGCGGCCAAGGAATTTGCGGTCAAGTCAAGCAACCAACTGCTAATCACGCTGCCGCGGCGCCACACTTCGGCCACATCGGGCAAATTAAATTTGTACATGTACGCCTCTGGCTCGCGCAGGGGAGTTGTCTCAGCATTCTTCTCGCGCGCATGCGTGCCCGCGTCGGCGTTCTTAATAATGTTCAAACCCTCGGCATACGCCGCCATAATTCCATATTCAATTCCGTTGTGAACCATCTTCACAAAGTGGCCGCCACCGTTTGGACCGCAATGCAAATAGCCTTGCTCCGCCGTGCCTGGCATATTTTTGCGCGCGGGAGTGACAGGAATTGTTCCCTTGCCTGGCGCAAGCGCGCTGAAGATTGGATCAAGACGTTTCACACTTGCTTCTGGCCCGCCAATCATCTGGCAGTAACCGCGATCAAGACCCCACACACCGCCAGAAGTTCCAACATCAACATAGTCAATGCCAGACTTGGCCAATTCCTTGGCGCGGCGAATGTCGTCCTTGTAATAACTGTTACCGCCGTCAATCAGCGTGTCGCCCTTTGAAAGGTGCGGCGCAATTTTGGCGATGGTCTCGTCCACATACGCGGTTGGAATCATCATCCAAATACTGCGCGGCGCCGGAAGTTTGGCGATCATGTCCTCAATGCTGCTTGCGGCAATGGCGCCTTGCGCGGCCAAAGCCTTCACGGAATCAGCCGACACATCAAAGGCCACAATTTCATGTTTGGCTTTCATTAAACGAACCGACATGTTGGCACCCATACGACCCAGACCGATCATTCCCATTCGCATTGCGTTGCTCCTAAAAGTTGTTGTTGCAAAGACTGTGAACGCAAATGTATGCGTCTACCAAACGCCTATACAAGTTGAGTTCTTAGTATTTCTAAATTCATCTAAACCAAACAGAATGACAAGACTAACGATCGCCGCACTTTTGTGCGATCGCTGGCGAAATAGCACGCACAATCCAGCGCGCAACCGTGGACTTAAGGGCAAATTCGCTTGATTCCCCGTGATGTTGCACGCGTCCATCGCCCCAAACAATGTGCGCGTCGGAGTGGGTGGAGTCCAATGTTTCCAATGAATTTGCAACAATGCAATCCACTTTTTTTGCCGCCAACTTTCGCCGCGCGCTTGCAAGCAAATCGTCCTTGGGTTCCAAGGCAAATCCAACCACAAACTGATTGTGTCTGCTTTGCAAATTGCCCACAATTTCAGCCACGGGTTGCAACTGCAACATGGGCGGCGTGGCGTCGCGGCGAATTTTCCCGGCAAGCGGTGCGCCCACAACTTGCCAATCCGCCACGGCCGCCGCCATGACCAACACGTCAAAGTTGGGCCACTCCTTGGTCAATAACTGGGCCAAGTCCGCCGCGCTCTGGAACCGCGCGACATCAAAACACGAATCAATTTCAGGCAAAGAGCAAGGTCCCGCTAGAACTCGCACATTCACGCCAGTTTCTTTCGCGGCCTTGGCTATTTCAAATCCCATGCGTCCACTGGAGCGATTTCCAATGAATCGAACCATGTCAATGGGCTCATGGGTGGGTCCCAAGGTCACCAACCACCGAGTCGGCCTGTCAGGTTTGCTCGTATTTATGTTGCTCATGGGTTGCCACTTAGGTGGGAGGTCTGCATACTACGACCCCTCGATTGGATTGTCACAATTGCAAATCGTTTGATTGAAGGAGATTCGCGTGGCTCGAAAGATTCGATTGAAACTTGGTGAGATCTTTGTGCAATGGAACGTGGCCAATGCCGACCAAGTCGCCAAAGCCTTGGAACTTGCCAAAGGCACGGGCAAGCGCATTGGCGAGGCTTTCATAGAGATTCAAGCATGCAACGAGGAAGATGTTGCCAAGGCATTGGCGCATCAATTTGGCATGGAGTTTCTCAACCTTGATCGCGCCGAAGACAGTAGCAAGATCAACATCTCGCTTATTCCAGAAGATATTATTCGCAAGCACTTGGTGATTCCGCTTTCCAAGGGAAATGGTCGCCTGAAAATTTTAGTGCATGACCCAATGGATCTGGAATTATTTGATGGGCTGCGCTTTCGTTTGGGCGCGGAATTGGATACCGCTATTGCAAGCAAGCGCCAAATGCAGGCGTTTCTTGATATTGGAAACAAAGCCGCCAAAGCGGTGAAGCAGGAAACAGGGGCGGCAGTTGACATTGAGAAGTTAATTAACAAGGCCAACAATTCGCTTGACAAGTCGCTTGATAAATCCATAGACAAAGATGCCTCAAGCGATTCGGCCCTGGTTCAATTGGTCAACGGCATCATCATCAATGGTGTGCGTGGTAGAGCCAGTGATATTCATTTTGAGCCACGCAAAGAAAATGTTCTTGTTCGATTTCGAGTTGACGGCGAGTGCGTGGTGATAAGCAAACTTCCAAAGAATAATCAGTCCGGTGTGTTGGCGCGTTTAAAGTTAATGGCCGGCGTCAACATGTCGGAGCGTCGCATTCCGCAAGACGGTCGTATTAAGATGGCTGTTCCAAGACAGGATGCCGAAGGAAATCAAGTGTTCGAACTTGATGAGAAAACAAAATTACAGAGTCCCGTGATCGACCAAGTCGACTTTCGTGTTAGCACATGCCCCGCGACCAACGGCGAAAGCGTGGTGCTGCGTATTTTGCGGCCAGATAGCGTGCGCATTGGTTTGCTTAACTTGGGTCTTGAACAGGACATGTTGGACACGTTCAACAAGGTCATTCGCAAGCCCAACGGTATTTTTCTGGTCACTGGTCCAACTGGTAGCGGTAAAACAACCACGCTGTATTCAGCGCTGGCGGTGCTCAATCGCCCAGATAAAAAAATCATTACCGCCGAGGATCCCGTTGAATACAACTTCAAGGGCATCAATCAGGTCCAGGTGCGCGATCAAATCGGCTTGACATTTCCAGCCATTCTAAAGTCCATGTTGCGCCAAGCGCCCAATATTATTTTGGTGGGTGAAATTCGAGATCGCGAAGTCGCAGACATCGCCATTCAGGCGGCGCTCACTGGACACTTGGTCTTCAGCACGCTGCACACCAATGACGCGCCAAGCGCCATCACGCGATTGGTGGACATGGGCGTCAAGCCCTTCTTGGTGGCCAGCAGTATTCAAGCCATCATGAGTCAGCGTCTCGCCAGAATATTGTGCGACAAATGCAAAAAATTGGATCCCGCGCCTGATCCAAAGATTCTGCGCCTGGTCGAGATCGCGGACTCCGAAAAAGAGAAGGTCATGATGCCAGTGGGTTGCCCCGAATGTGGTGGCGTTGGATATCGAGGTCGCCGCGGAATCTATGAAATGATGATCATGAACTCAGAGATCCGCAATCTGGCTTTCGAGCGCGCGGGTATCGCCAAACTTCGTGCCGCCGCAATTCGCTCTGGTATGCGCACGTTGTTGGGCGACGGCAAGTTGAAGATTTTGCGCGGACGCACAACCCCAATTGAAATTTCCAAATTTGCCCAGACATCAACCTTCGATCCAGCTTCGGTTGGTGGTTGATGCTCCATTCGTAATCAATCCCTAAGGAGAAAACCACAATGTCAGGCGGAGAAACAAGTAGTTCCAAACCAACAGTGGGCAGCACGGTTCAAATTGACCGTCTGCTTGATGTCATGGTGAAACAAGATGCGTCCGATCTTCACATTACGGTTGGTCGCCCTCCCACGGTGCGGTTGAACGGTCGCCTGCGCAATTTGCAAACTAAAATTCTTGACCCCGACGACACTATGGCGTTGATGAAGTCCATTACACCGGAAAAAAATCAGGCGGAGTTTCAAGAGGTGGGTGGAACCGACTTTGGCTTTAGCTTCAGCGACGCGGCCCGCTTCCGCGTCAGCGTGTTCCGCCAAAAATCATTCGTAGCCATGGTGCTTCGACTCATTCCAAACCGCATTCTCACTTTCGAGCAAATCGGTTTGCCCGAAATTTCCCGCGAGTTGATCAAGCGTCCGCGCGGCCTCTTTCTTGTGACTGGTCCCACTGGCAGCGGCAAAACCACCACCATCGCCACCATGGTCGACTACGTGAATTCAAATTTTGAAAAGCACATTGTGACCGTGGAGGACCCGATCGAGTATTACCATGTGCATAAGAAAAGCATCGTTAATCAGCGCGAAGTAGGAGCGTTGGCTGACGTGCCTACATTCGCCGACGCTTTGCGCCGTGCTCTACGCCAGAACCCGGACGTGATTTTGGTGGGTGAAATGCGCGATCTTGAAACCATCGAGGCCGCCATCAAAGCCGCCGAAACTGGACACTTGGTGTTCGGAACATTGCACACCACGGGCGCGGCTGGAACCATCAACCGAATTATTGACGCCTTTCCAGTGAATCAACAAGAGCAGGTTCGTGTCCAGTTGTCCACCAGTTTATTGGCGGTTCTGAGCCAAGTTCTTTTGGCAAGAATCGACAAGCCTGGCCGTATCGCTGGCTATGAGTTCATGGTGGTCACCCCGGCCATCAGCAATCTCATCCGTGAAAGCAAGACCTTCCGAATTGACTCGGCCATTCAAACTGGAAAGAAATTCGGCATGCAATTGCTTGACGAACATCTGTGGTCCATCTTTGGAAAGGGCATCATTTCCGCCGAGGAAATGATTGAAAATTCCCGCAATCCGGATGATCTCAAAGATAGAATCCGCAAGTCAGGCGGCCAAGTCCCGGGCACGCAATTTGATGGTCCAACCGAGACAATTTCCTAACCAGTGACCGGTACATTGCAAGTTATTGTCGATTTGCAGACTACTTTGATTTCAATTTAAGACCTCTTTTTGACTATGAGCCAAAGTCCGAATTATTGGCGACGTAATTATCAGTTCAATAATTAGGAACTAGACCTTGCACTGAATCGAATGTAAATGCGAATGCGGACCCAAATTCAGTCTCCGAATTCAGTTAGGATAAATCGCCATGCCTGAAATACAAAATTTGAATTTTGATCCATCAAGCGAGCGCTTCGCCTTGGAACTTAAGGGCCGCAGATTTGGTCGAGCCCTGACCAAATTGGGCAAGGTCACCCGCGAGCAAGTGCATCAAGGTCTTGAGTTGCAAAAGACAACTCATAAAGGAAAAAAGATTGGTGAAATTCTTGTGCTGATGGGTCTGATTGATGCCAACGACATCACCATGACTTTATCAGGAATGGCTGGCATGCCATTCATCTCGCTCAAAGGTCGTGTCATTGACGACGCAACTTTGAAGTCCATCAATTCCGCGATGGCTAAAAGCGTTCAAGTGATTCCAATTGAATATGACGCCACAACCAAGAAGTTGGTTGTGGCCATGAAAGATCCCACAAACTTTTCCGCCGTGGACACGCTGCGCAATATGTTGGGCCTGAAAGTTTCCGCAGTCATAGCACCCGTCGATGAGATCGACGCCATGCTGAAAGAGCACTACCAATCAAAAGATGAATTGAAAGAGATTTACGCAGATCTTGCCCAAAGCGACGCGGTCGCGGCTCTTGATGGCCGCGGCATGAGTGTGGATCTTGCCACGCTGCAAGACGCTGCCAACGACAACAATGTTGTTCAACTTTTAAATTTGGTTCTTCTGCAAGCCATTCGCGACAAGGCAAGCGATATTCATTTGGAGCCATTCGAAGACGAATTCAAAATGCGATATCGAATTGACGGCGTGCTGTATGACATGGATCCGCCACCGCCTAGTTTGTCAATGGCCATTGTCAGCCGCGTGAAGGTCATGGCCAAACTGGACATCGCTGAACGGCGCTTGCCGCAAGACGGACGCATTGAATTGAACTTGAACAACGCGCCAATCGACCTTCGCGTGGCGGTGTTGCCGACCATGTTCGGCGAAAGCGTGGTCATGCGCGTGCTGGATCGAGGCAACGTGCAGTTGAGTTTGGATAAAGTTGGCTTGCGCGAGGACGACCTTGAAAAAGTCCGCGGTCTCATTAACAGACCAAATGGAATTGTGATTGTCACGGGTCCAACCGGCAGCGGTAAAACCACCACGCTCTACGCCGCACTGAACGAACTGAATGACCCCAGCACAAAAATCCTCACCGCCGAGGATCCCGTTGAATATGACATTGCCGGATTGATTCAATGTCAGGTGAATCACGATCAGGAACTCACCTTCGCCAAGTTGCTGCGAAGTTTCTTGCGTCAAGATCCCGACATCATTCTGGTGGGTGAAATCCGCGATCTTGAAACGGCGCAGATCGCCATTCAAGCCAGCCTCACTGGACACTTGGTGTTCAGCACATTGCACACCAATGACGCTCCCAGCAGCATTCTGCGTTTGATGGATCTTGGCGTTGAAAGTTTTCTTCTTACCGCGACTCTAGAGGCCATTGTGGCGCAGAGACTTGTGCGCCGTGTGTGCGCAATTTGCAAGGAAACATACACGCCCACCGAGGAACAATTAATGGAGCTGTCCATGCGCCAATCGGACTCGGTCAATTACACATTCACCCGTGGCAAAGGATGCGAGAAGTGCAACAAAACAGGTTACAAAGGGCGCCTTGCGCTATATGAAATCATGTCTATGGATGACACGTTGCGCGAACTCATCATGACACAAGCAAGCACCGCGGTATTAAAAATGGAGGCCCGCAAGCGCGGCATGCGCACGCTTCGTGAAAGCGGCATGTTGTCTATTTACGACGGACAAACCACCATTGACGAAGTTGTTCGTGAAACGCTAGGCGAAGAATAAAGGCGAAGAATAAAGACCAAGTATCAGGGCCAAGAATTTAGGCCAAGTATCAGGGCCAAGAATTAGGCCAAGAAAAAGTTGATCTCAGGAGCAAGCGTCCGCGCTTGAACACATCACATGGCAACATACGCATATGAAGCAATGACAGCGGCGGGCAAAGCGCAGAAGGGCACCATGGACGCCGCTTCAAGCGATGAAGTGACCAAGTCGTTGCGTGGTCAAGGCCTGTATCCAACCAGCATCCGCGAACAAAAAGCCGTCAAGGGCAAGACGGAAAAAGTAAAGACCGCTAAAAAGAAGGGCAAAGGCATGGGTTTTTCCATGCCAGGCCGCGTCAAGACCAAAATCATGACCAACTTCACGCGCCAACTCAGCACCTTGCAGGACGCTGGATTGCCGCTTCTTCGCAGCATGCAAATTTTGGAGCAACAACAGAAATCTGGAAAATTCAAAAGCATTCTTGGCGCCGTTTGTGAGGATGTCGAGGGCGGCACCACATTGAGTGAATCATTCTCCAAACATCCCAAGGCATTTGACCGCTTGTATTGCAAAATGGTCGCGGCCGGCGAGGTCGGCGGCGTGCTCGATGTCATCTTGCAACGACTCGCGGACTTCATGGAAAAAGGCGAGCGTCTCAAGCGCCACATCAAGGGCGCCATGATTTATCCAACCTGCGTCATCAGCATCGCGGTGCTCATTGTGACGGGCATCATGTATTTCGTCATTCCAAAGTTCATCACCATCTTCGGCGACTTCGATGTGACTTTGCCCGACATTACAAAGGCCCTGATCAACACGAGCAATTGGATCGCGGGAAAGGATCAAGTCGTGCCCGGGGCGGTGTGGATTATGTTGTCGCCATTTTTAATGATGATTGTTTTTAAATTGCTGCGCAGGACAGATTTTGGACGCGCCGGATTCGATATTGTCTTTTCCAGGACGCCTGTGCTTGGCAATTTGATACGCAAGACCACCATCGCCAGATTTACGCGCACGCTAGGCACACTGATCAGCGCCGGAGTTCCCATTCTGGAGGCCGTTTTGATCACCCGCGACACCTGTGGCAATTGGATTTATGAGCGGGCCCTGAACAACGTGCACGACTCCATACGCGATGGTGAAAGTTTCGCCACGCCACTGCGCGCCAGCAAGGTGGTGGACAGCTTGGTGGTGAACATGATCGACGTGGGCGAGGAAACTGGCGACATGGACGTCATGTTGACCAAGATCGCCGACAACTACGACGAAGAAGTAGACGTGGCCGTGGGCAGCCTTTTAAGTTTGCTTGAACCATTCATGGTCATCGTGCTCGGTGGAATCATTGGAACAATTGTGTTGGCGTTGTTCATGCCCATGGTCAGCATGATTGACAAGGTCGCCGGCGGAGGTTCAAAGAAGTGATTTGCATGACCCAACAAAAGACAAAATCGCTCACGCGCCATCACGCGCGCGCGGCTTTCACATTGATTGAACTTTTGGTGGTCATGGCAATCATCGCGCTGCTTGTGGGATTGATCATTGTTGGCGTTGGAGCGGCGCAGCGGCGCGCGCAACAAGTGAACACCCAGTTTCTTATGAGCTCCATTTCACAGGCGTTGGCCCGTTTCAAATCCGACCACGGCTATTACCCGCCGGTGCTTGGTGATCCATCCACGCTGACATCAACCTTGTGGCGGTCTTCCGCATCAACCGCATTGCCCGCGACAAAATCCGATCAAGTTGGATTCATGCGCGATGTGATGTTGCCACCGTTGAATGTCACAACCGCAACGGCAACCAAGCCAGTCACCAACAAAGTGGACCAGTGGGATTCGACAGAAGCCAAGGCGCTTCAAGATTGGTACAGCGTCACGTCGCTGGCGGAATATCTTATTGGCGCCGGCGATCGCTCCCAAGATGGCTACGGAATTTGCGGCGAGTTGCCAGATCCAGTGCCCACGGATCTTTTGCCTGGTCAGCGAGAACTTCCGCGCGCGGGCATTCGCTCGCCTGGATTGGACGGAGTTTGGGGCGCCGCTATTCAACCGATCATGGCACCCGATTACAACTCGACGTCTCCAACTCCTACGGTGGGCACTTTTTATAGCGGGGCAACCATGGGGAATCCCACCACCAAACCACCAACACGTGGTCTGTTTTTCATGCGCAACTTGGCGCTTCCAACTCAAGTCCCTATCGCTGCTACCCCAGTGAATAATCCGCCGGGAAACGACAACGCGAGATGCATTCTTCGTAGCCGTCCAAACTTGGAAGGCAAAGTTTTTGGTCCCTACCTGGAGCTCAAAGATCCTTCCATTATTGGCGCGTGCAAGGGGCGGGACCCAGTCACCAACAATCTCATTATTATCCGCGCCACGGATGGTGACGCGAACTTTGATAAATATCCCAAAGTGATTCTTGATTATTGGGGTCAGCCCATTCGCTACTACCGCCGCGGCTATGTCAACCTAATGCCCAACACGCCGGATCAAGCGACCGACGGAACAAGATTTGATCTTGGGGACTTCTTCGCGTTGCGGCCAGCGAAAGGCGACAACGCCGATTTTGTTCCAGATGAGCAAGCCAAAACCGACGTTCTGGATGATGAAAATCCTGATCTACAAACTTCATCATCCATTAACGGCAAGGACCGCTCTTCAACTCCGCGCCTTCGCAGCGCCGAGTTCGCGCTGCTTTCATCTGGACCTGATAAAAAATTGGATCGCTCACGACGCATTGGTTTGTCTGGTCCCAACAAAGATGTGGACGTGAACGCCGACAATATTGTGGAGACTGGCCCGTGAAGCGCGCCACCACGGGCTTCACGCTTATTGAACTGCTCGTGGTCATAGGCATCATCGCAATTCTTGCAAGCATGGTGTTGGCGGTTAGTGGCGGCGTTCTTGCCAGCAGTGAACGCAAGCAAGTAGAGGACACTTTTACTTTGTTGAACCAAGCCACCCGTGAGCTTGAATTGACGCGCGGGCAGGATTTGGTTTTTTCCCGACTTTCTTCATCTGCAACTGTTCCGGAACTTGCCTTTTATGACATCAAGGAAGAGCCGCCAAACACACCGGCTTACATCATGCCTAAGTTGTTGGCGCTGTTAAGGAGCAATGACCGGAGCAGGGAATTCATCAGCAAAATCAATCCAGATTTCTTGAAGCGAATTGAAAAACCTACGTCCCCTTTAAACGCCAATGAAAATATTGACCTTGTCGACGCCTGGGGCAATCGCATAGCTGTGGTTCCTTGCGGGCGTCCGGCCACCGATCGTGAAATGCGCGACGCATACCGCGTTGGTTCCACCAAGACGCCGGTCACCGCCGATTCCTTCGCCATTGGAATTGACCGCGATGACCGCACTGTTCGAACCAATGATGAAAAATATCTTGGAGTGTGCAGCGGCCGTCGCTGGACCTTTGTTTCGCGTGGTCCGGACGGATTACTTGGAATACCGCCGTGGAGTGCGAGCGCTTCCACCAAGGATCGTGATGGAAACTCGGACGGTATTGCTGATTGGGACGACAATATTTTTTCACAATCACTCACCCAACCCGTGTTGACAGTGCCATGAGAAGTTCAGCGAAATCATGCACACATTTGGCGCTGCGTGGCTTTGATCACAAGCGCGCAACCCTGCGCATTCACGGCTTCACCTTGATCGAGCTCATGGTGGTCATTGGAATTCTAATTTCACTAGCCACGTTGACCGCCATCGGCGTTGCCAAAGTAACCAAGGACGCGCGCTTCTCCAAGTCAGTGAGCCAAGTGATGGGCGCGCTTGAAACTGCGCGCACGCTGGCCATTAAGGAGCATCGCACTGTTCTATTGGCTTTCACCGTGAAGACAGAACGAACGGGTTCAACTGTTTCTGGCGGCATTCTGACGGATCCCATTACCAAGCAATGGACGCGCATTGTTGCGGCCCGCTTGCGTGATGAGTTGGTGAACGCGGATCAAACTGAAACCACCGCAAATCAAGGAAGCGTATTCATGGACCTGTTCGAGCCGCATCCTAATTTCATGCCAATTGATTTACCTGTGGGAATTAAAGTGGCGGTTCCGCAGATGGACTTTGATCGACGCGACGCTGTTTGGATTACACAACCAACCTTCTATGACAGCAATACCAACTTTGACGAAATGGAATATGGCGCAATGATTGGCGTCATGTTTGGAGCGGATGGGGCGCTGCTGACAAAACTCACGGGCGGAGGCAGCGCGAATATGGGGCAGGGGCGGTATGTGGTTTTGGATGCCGATCAAAATTGCGCGCAGAAGCCAGAAAATTCCGTGGAAGACGCCTCTGGATACTTCACCTACAACATTGAAAATGAGGAGGTGAATATTCAGCTTGCACCTTTCCTATCGGTCTTCAATGATGCCGCGATGCGTGAGTTGTACGACGCGAATAATTGGAAGGGAAAGACGCGTCCGCCTTGGGCGGAAAATGTTCCCTGTTCCACCTATGGCAAAGGACGCACGCGCTTGAACTGCGACGAGTCCGAGTACATCAATCAATTTGGCGACAAGATTTATTTCAACCGCTACACGGGTCGCGCTGAGGTGTTAAAGCGATGACCCGGCAACATTCCAACCGCGCCTTCAGTTTGGTTGAGCTCATTATTGCCATATTAATTCTTGGCATTGGCATGATCTCTATTGCCGCGCTGTTTCCCGCGGGCATTAAACAACAGGAGATTGCGGAGGACGACGTGTACGGACCATTGGTCGCGCGGCACGCCATGGAGTTGTTGCGCACACGCCTGAAGCAAGAGGACTTTGGAAGTTTCGAGGATTTCTCATCCGATACTTCAACCAATACAACAACAATTCGCGACCCCATACCTTTGAATGCGCCATCCACACAATATGCGGCCACGAACGCCTTCACGCCAACGATTGCCAAAGATTGGATTTGGAAACGACCTGGCTTTGTCAATGTGGATGATCCGGACACCAAAGATCGCGATGAGAAAGCCATGTACGACGTGTTTTCGTATTACAAAACACGGCTTGGTATTGGCGCACTTAATAATCGAAATGCAATTCCATCCGCATTCCCCTTCACAATGGGGCAACTTCTAACCGACACCGAAGTTGTTCTGCAACCACCAGTCTCGCAAAACAATTTGTATGGCATTCCCTACAACCGAAGAATATATGACGAACAATTTAATGTCAGCAAGCCAAATTATGTGTGGACGTATAGTCAAAATGGGCTTGCGAAATCGGGAGAGAGTCCGGCGGTTGCGGACACAACTGGAAAGTTGAACATTGGCAACGCCTTGCGCGAACCAGCTGTGTTTATAACGCAGCGCGAACGCTATTGGCCCACACCCACCAATGCGATCGGTTTAACGCCCACACCAAAGTATGTCTGGGATTGCATGTTCCGAAAGTTCAACGGCCGTATTTTAGTTGGAGTCTTTGTGTACAGAGTTGTTCCAGCCAACGGTTTGCGCGGCGGAAATTATGCTGCTATAGACGGCAACAACACAACGGGCCCGCAGATTGGCACGCCCTATGTCAGCGCGCAAGTCACGCAATCCATCGACCCATTGGACAATTTAATTCCAACTACCGTGGGCAACTATCCGCCCATGCCCCAATGGGTTTCAAGGCGTTCGGGCATGACAAATTTATCCCTGACGCAAGGCGATGGCGCCAACAACAAGTGGGGCGCTGGCGGGCTGAACGCCGTAGTGGGAACCAGTATAAACACTGGACTCTACAGCCCAAACCGCGACGATTGCGGCGTGCCAGGAACTGGTCCCACAACCGCCGAGACCGCACTGACTTATTCCGAAACGTGGCAGCAGCCTGGTCAGTGGATGATTGATCAATACAACAATGTGCACCATGTCATTGAAGGTCGACGCACGCATGTAGACGGTCCAGTGATCTTGGCAAAGCCTGTTCCGCGCCAACCGTATTCAAATTCGTTGTTTGACGCGAAGGACGCGACAGAGCGAAACCAGAATACAGCCGTAAATAAAGATGTTCCTGTTCCGCCTGCCTCGGGGCAGGCGCCTCCCCCCGACACAGCGCTTCTTGCAACGCCCGGCTCTGGCGGCGACGCAGTGCTTGGCATTCAAGACTTATGGTTTGTTCCACCCTATGACGCCAACGGCAACCAAATTATTCCAGTCTTTGCATGCGTGGAGGAACTGTAATGCGCCGCCACGCCTTCACGCTTGTTGAATTGTTGGTCGCGCTTACCGTGTTGCTGGTCATTATTATTGCCACGTCACGAATTTTTGGAACCACCAGCAAGGTTGCCGCGCTTGGTGAAGCCAGCGCCGACTTGCAAGCCACTGCCACCGCGGTGGAGAAGGTGATTCGCGCGGATGTTGAACGCATGGCACGCGACGGCGTGCTTGCCATTCAATGCGTGGCGGTTCGCAACGATGTCAATCGCTTTCAAAGAGGCAATACCCCAGATCTCACTGGTGCCGCGATTTCAACAACATCATCAACCGCGCCACTGCTCAACCCAACGCTCGCACCCACCGACTTTGTGCGCTGCGATCAAGTTGTGTTTTTTGGCCGCGGACATGAGGCAAGTCAAGTGTATTTGGGCACGCGCGGCGGTTCGCGTTCTGAACAAGCCTACGCGGTCAATACATATCCAAACGGCACACTGAAGATCACCCCAGAGTTCACGGCGCAAGAGTTTATGGTTCGCATAGGTCATGGGTTGCAATTTCCATCTCTGCTTGTCGATGTGAACAATCCCAACCTTTTTCCTGATGCGGACACTCTAGGAAGCTCCGCGTCTACTTATATTCCGCCAGTCCCTTGGATGTGGAGCGCCACCCCAACCCTTAAAGGTGCATATTTTAATGGACCCGCCAACGGTTTGTCATATCTGCCAAGCCAGCCAGAAGCGCGGCAGTGGGTGTTGTCGCGGCAAGTTATTTTATTGGCTGATGATGGCAACACGCAGATAACAGCAACACCCACTGCGAAAAACATAACTTGGTTTCGTAGCCTTTCAGCTAGCAACATGCTGCCAAATAGCGCCACAGGTATTGCTCAATTGGGATTTCTTTCCGCAGGCACGGCCGCTGGCACCACGGCCGCCGACGAGTCGAAATTATCAATCCCAGATAGCAATATGTTTCCAAATCGCGCCATTACCGCCTCGCGCGTGGACACGGCCGCAACTTCCATTGCCGAATATCGTGCGTTTGTTGAAACAGGTTCAACTTCCGCAAACTTGGCCAAAGATTTCAACTTTGAAAAGACATTTAGATTAATGTGGTCCGACAAAGAGGGCGGCGATCCCTCTGGTACGGGACTTGGTTTCATTCGAAATCGTATTTTTAATTCACTTTTTGGTGGCAACGTTTCAGGTCGAACCAACGGAATGTGGGGCTATCCACGCGCTGAAAAAGTGGCGCCAAGCATGGACCGCACTGATTCCATGGTGAGCATTCCCTTACTTGCTGGCAATTGCAGTTCCATACAAATTGATTGGACATGGAGCACAGGCACCGCGCGCTTTGAAACACCAGAAGGAACGCCGTTGCTGGCGCAGCTTCCGGCCAATGCTGCGCGCTCTCAGGCAATCTACGATGTGCCACTTGCGGGATTGACAACTGTTCGGTGGCCGGTGCAACCATTTAAATCACAGAAGTTCCCGGATGTCACGCTGACGCCTGCAAATACGTTTATACCAATCACCACCAACACAAATCAGGCGCAAATTGAGCAACCGTTGGGATTGCCACGAACCATTCCTTGGTTCGGTTTGCCTGATTCCATTTTTCCAATAGCCCAGCGAAGTGGGGTAACTCGTTTGGCTGGCGCATTTATCAGCGACGCGCTTACGCCACTCTCATCACCATCATTTGCCACACCCATTCGAGCCTTGACTCCATTGGCCGCCAGCCAAACTCTGAATCCCACCGCGACAGATATTGAAACCATTGCGATTGCTACTCCACCTATTGATTGCGCGCGCATTGAAGGGGTTGGTCCAATTATCAATTCGTTGGATGTTGGGACAACGATAAAATATTCTATTTACACCTACCAAGCCATCTTTGGTCCCAACGGGGACAAGCCGTACCGCGAGGCAAAATTTCCTGGTGGCAGTGAGCGCGTGCTTCGAAGTGATTACACGCCGTGGCCAACGGCGCTTCGATTCACTATTACTCTGCATGACCCGAAATTATTGCTTTCGCAGGGACGTGTATTTCAATTTGTGGTGGAACTACCAAAGGCAAATCAATAATGAACTCCGTACAACGTCAACAGAATGTTCCTGCTCAAATACGTTTCTCTCAATGGCGTCGCGGCAATGCGTTGGTGTTGGTATCGGCCATGCTGGTCCTGTTGGTGCTAATTGCCACGGCGTTTCTAGCGCGCACGCAATCGCAAAGAGACACCGCCGCCGCCATGCAAGATGCAAGTGGCGACGCCCGCCGGGTTGATTTGATTAAAAAACAATTGGCTTCAGAAATTGCCAAGCACTTGTTTGTGAAGCCCATTGATCCAAGCGGCGCGGCCAATTACATCGGCGGCGACAGCGCGGGCAATCGCATTCCACCGAGCATGTATTCAGTTCGATACGGTGTTGAGTCGGCTTCAAAGACTGGGTTTTATCCAGGTGATCAAATGAGCGGAGTTGTGGATCCATCCAAACCCAACAATTACCAAGCGGCTGATACTGCCCTTACCAAAGGAGATGGTTTTCCTGATGGCTTCAACTTTGCTCCCTACAGCGTGATTCCATGGACCAATTGGCCAGATTTTACATCTCCAAGACAAATTTCATCAATCGCTTCAACGTCCGCCATTCCCAATTTTACTTTTGTCAACAACGCCAACGACCCCAACGGCAATCCACTTGGCAACCCAGGATTTGGTGACACACGTTGGCTGCGCAGCACGGAGCCCATGCGTAAATCAGTCAACGAAATTATTACTCCGGGTGAAGCTGGCATACGTGATGTGCCCAATGGCGACCGCTTTAGCCACTGGCCTCA
>CANJIC010000002.1 GCA_947474205.1 Planctomycetaceae bacterium
CGACCACCAAACTTTTCCACAATCTCATCGCTTAAAAGGGCTTCAATCATGTTCGGATCTCCAATATGGTTCGAAGAATTCGCCACTTTGGCGAGCCGAATAGTGTAACAAAGTTTCGCCTTCGGGTCGACCACCTTCAACTGCGCAAATCTATAGGTCATTGCCGCCATCGACTGAAACATTGCAAGAACGCGCCAAGCGTCCCGCTTGGGCAGTTACCCTGCAAGTCGCATGCTTTCAAGCTCATTGGCAAACCGACTTCGCATACGCCTTGGCCTTGACCGGGAATGGTGGTTGGTTCTTGTGGCTGGAGCCCTTGGGGTTGTCATGGGAACCGCGGCGATTGGTTTCATACTTCCCATCCGCTGGTTGGAGCGATTGCCCGAATTTCTAGGCGCGGAATTTGTGGGCCTGAGCCAAGTTCTTTTATTGCTCGCGCCTTGCGTGGGCGCGTTGCTGACCGCGTTTGTTTTCTGGATATTTCCCACCAACTTTCGCGGTCACGGAGTGACGCGCGTGATGTTGGCGGTGAATCGCGAGCAATCCAATTTGCCAATTCGCCTGGGCATTCGACATTGGCTGGCAAGCACTTGCACGATTGGTTCAGGTGGAAGCGCTGGACCTGAAGGACCAATCGTGACCATTGGTGCGACAGTGGGCAGCAATATTTCCCGCTGGCTCAAAGGAGATGGCGCCAGCGCGGCAACATTGCTTGGATGTGGTTCCGCCGCGGGATTGGCGGCGGTATTCAACGCGCCGTTGGCCGCCATTTTTTTCACCATGGAAGTGATCTTGCGAGATTTCTCGCTGCGCACATTCACGCCCATTGTGATTGCCAGCGTGGTGAGCGCGGCGACAGCGCAAATGTGGCTGGGCAGTTCAGAGCCCTTGTTCGGAGTGGGCATGGATTTTTTCCAAGACAAGTCGGAGACGTTCACGATTGGGCAAACATTGTTTTATGTGGTGTTTGGATTGTTGACCGCGCTTATAGCGGTCGCATTCATACGCTTGCTGCCGCTAAGTGAAAAACTTTTTGCGCGCATACCAGTGCACAAATTATTTCGGCCACTGATGGGGGCGATTCTGCTTGGCGGTCTTGGCGCGGCGTGGATGGGTTTGAACAAATCGGGATCGGGCTACCCACCATTTTTCGGCGCGGGGTACGCGCCAACACGTGAATTATTAAATCGAACGCTCTATGAACCAGCGTTGCGTAGCGCGAACGCAGACATGCTGTGGATTGCGGGTGGTATTTGCGTTGCGCTGATGTTGAAAATGATCGCCACATGTCTCACGCTTGGCTCTGGCGGCGCGGGCGGATTATTCGCTCCAAGTTTGCTTCTAGGCGCCATGTCTGGCGGGGCATTTGGCATGTTTTTGCACGCCGTTGGCTTCACAAGCGCGCCGCCGCCCACGCATCTGGCGCTGGTTGGAATGGCGGCCATGCTTGCATCAACCACTCATGCCCCACTTACCGGGGTGTTGCTGGTGTACGAGCTGACGCGTAGTTACAGCATCATGTTACCACTCATGTTGACCGCGGTCATAGCGGCTTTGGCCAGCCGAGTGTTATACCGTGACAGCATTTACACGGCGGAACTTGCGTCGCTTGGAATTCGCCTGGGTGGCATGAGCGACTTAACCGTGTTGCGCCGATTGCGTGTGTCCAACTTGCCACTGGACACGGCGATCACCGTATCGGCGGGCGACGAATTGTCAAAGATCATTGGCATCAGCGCCGAGCATGGAGTGGATGACTTTGTGGTGCTTCAAGAGGATGGTTCCTACCGCGGCATGGTGACATCAAATGATTTGCGGCAGGCGCTGATCAATCGTCAAGTGATTGCGCTGCTGAGCGTGGACGAGGTCACACGCGACGATTTGCCTGTGGTCTATGAGAATGAAACTCTTGACGTTGCGCTGGATCGATTCAGCCGCCATGATGTTGAGCGACTCACCGTTCTTTCGCGCGGCGTGCCGGCGCAAGTGTTAGGACTCATTTCGCGCGCCGCGCTGATGAATCGCTACCAACGCGAATTGGAAATATCATGAAAACGCACAATTCACTGCGATTTCCTGCCAAAATGCGCATGCGGCTTGACCACGATTTTCGCCGTGTCTATGCAGGAAAACAGCGCGTGGATTTGGGATTTCTCACAATCTACGCCCTGCGCAATTCCTTGGCACACACCCGCATTGGCGTAAGTTTACCCCGCAAGGTTGGAACCGCGGTGCGACGCAATCGCATCAAGCGTTTGTTGCGCGAGGGCTTTCGACTGTGGCAGAAACAATTGCCGACGTGTCTTGATGTGGTGATTGTGGTTCGCCCGCATGAACCGAAACAGTTGAAGGAGTATCAAGATGCGCTGATGGACGCTCTGCGCAAACTGGAGAATCGCTGCAAGAAGTTGGCACCGGATCAAATCCAGAACCCCCCCAAGGATGGCAACGCGTAACCCTTCGCGCGCTCAACCATAATCCGCGCCACGCGCCCTGCGTTTGAAACGCCTCAAGTGAATAGCAAGAGCATGATGGCTCAAAGCGGCAACGCCCACCAAGCAACGGCGAAAGAATAATTTGGTAACCACGAACTATCCCCATGAAGCCACGCGCCGCGAAAGAAATTCGCGCCGTTGGAGATTTCATTTTTCGCTTTGCACCGGATTGCGCACTCGTCCCACGCCTGGAATTTCCACTTCCACAACATCTCCATCCTTAAGGAAAATAGGCGGTTTTCTGGCGGCTCCCACGCCGGCGGGCGAACCCGTGAGAATGATCGTGCCGGCAAGCAAAGTAGTTGCGTCACTGAGCACGCAAATAATTTTTGCGACTGAGTGGTACATGTCCGCAGTGGAGGCGTCCTGCATGATTTCACCATTCACGCGAGTGATAATGCGCAACAGTTGCGGATTCGCCACGCGCTCCGCGCGCGTGGGTAGCGAGAGCGGACAAAATGTGTCGAAACTTTTTCCGCGGCAAAACTGCCCGCCCGATCCCTGCTTCTGCCACCACCGCGCGCTCACGTCATTGGCCGCGCGGTAGGCGCGCACCATGCCCAGAGCGTCCGCCTCGCTGACATTTTTACATGTTGTTCCAATCTCTATCGCCAACTCGCCCTCCCAATCCACTTGCGGACCAGGTCTTTGGCAAATGGTGGGAATGACAATGGCTTGCCCGTCGCCAATCACGCACGCCGGATTTTTCATGAAGATGATTGGATTTGGGTCAACCGCTCCGCCCATTTCTTGAGCATGCTCGGGATAATTTCGGCCAATGGCCATGACGGCTGGCGGTATGGCAATTTCACTCATTTTTGCTGTGTTTCCGACCTGTTTTGATTGTCAAGACTTTCTTTGCGCACGCGCGCGGCCTCGGCTTGCAACGCTCTGTAGGATTCCATTTCCGGGGGTTCTGGCAATGCCGCTGAAATTTCGATTGCTTCGCTTAATGGACTCGCTTTCAATTCGGTGGCAATTTGATCTTTGACTGCGTCGTACACCATCCGTCGTTGCTCTTCTGTTGCGCGATTGTAAATCGTCAAACGATCGAGCAAGGGTTGGTTGTTATCCCGCAGCAACGCGATTAAAACATCCTCCACGCTTCGGCGAATATCCCCAACAAGATCGGCCATTCGCTTTTCACCAAACTTGTTCACGAAATCGGTGTAGCGATTTCCTTGAAAGTAATCCGTCAAATCTTTGGCGAACTTCAAGCTTTCATCAAGAATTTTCTTGCGCCCCAACATTAACCCTTCACGAAAGCCCCGCTGCAATACTGCATAGACATCCGTTCGCGCGACATCTGGAACCATTTCATATTCGCCATAGGTGGTGTCGCGCACAAAATCTTCCAGTGATTTTTCATACTTGTCATTGGGAATCAAACCTCCGCGTCCATACAGTTGATTGAGATGGTCAAGTATCTCCTGCGCCCCCGCATAATCACCCACTCGAAAGAGTTGCCTGATGGCTTGGGACATGAAGTTCTCATGGAAATCACAAAACGTATCGCCACCTGCCCCACGTGATCCATAGTGCTTTTGATACATTTGTAAAAAATATTTTTCGATGGATTTAATCCAGCGATTGTCTTGTAGCCGGGTTGGATTATCGTTTGAGAATGGATCGATTGCCACCAATCCCGAATGATTCATGGCCTGCATCGCTTGAATTGTCATGCGATCGTTATTCATAACTTTATAGACGTCATCCGGACTGCCGTAGCGCGATTCGCCTTGCTCGGCACCAAGTCGACTCCAATAAAATGCGTGCGCCTGAGGATGGCGCCAATCAAGCGGACCATAATCGCGGGTGTAATCCGCCATCTTTGATGGATCCATGTTGTAGTCGTCTAGCAATGCGCGTTTGCGCAAAAATGGAAGCAACGCGTTGAGCGCCGCTTGCTGATCTGGCTTGGACAAAACGCGATCAAACGCCACAAAGATTGGATCGGACGCCTTGAACTTTTTTTCAAGATTCAGAATCTTGGCATATGGCGACGATTTGACTGCCATCCATTTCCCAAGATTGAGCAGGAATTCCTTGTCCAATTTAAATCGAAATCTTTTGTCAAATGGGGTGAATTCCTGCGTTAACTCTTCAACCAACCGTTTGACTTCCGGATTTTTAAGCTCAAGTTCTTCCACGGTGTTGGGGGCGTCCGCGATCGCGCGCATCCATTTCTCGCGCTCAATTTGGTCGTACGGAGGAGCGCCAAGAATATAAAACCATTCTTTCGCAAACTCGCGTTTGTAGTACAGATGCGCGTCATCGGAGACACCATCAATCTTGTGTGCGAACCAAAATGCAAGCTCCTTGTTCAAGCCAAGATCGTTTGGGTTGTATCGAAGTCCTTTGTTGCGAACCAAATCAATTCCCGCGTTCACCCAACCCCAACGCTCATTCGGCGTGTTGGTAATTACGGAAATATTGTACGCCATGTTATGGCCATGAAATCCCCACACTTCAGCGAAGCGCGGCTGTAGTTTGGTGATCAAGTCCGCATCGGCCATGGCTTCATAAAAAAGTCCTTGGTCCTTTTGCATTTGTAATTTAATCCATAAATAATCAGCCAACACTCCACGAAGCGCGCCGATTGCCGTGCCCAACGCGATGATGGGTGGCGCACCCTCGATGGGATCCGCCGTGTAGCGCAGACCCTGCGTATTTGCCTGCTGCAAAAGGTTGGGAACACACATGCCACTGATTACGGCACCAGCACCAAAGACGCACACGCACGCGAATTGAATGATTCGATCACGCATGATCATCCTTGCCCGCTGTACACGGCCAATTCCTTGCGGCGAAACGCAAGCCAACCCGCCAGAAGAGTTGAGCCGGTCCAACCAAGTCCAATCACAAGCGTTGCAATTGCCACCCGCTCCCAACTGATATTGCGCCCCTTTACGAGAAGATCATTGGAGCTGGTTTGTCCAAATGGCCGCAGAGCAAATTCCACCACTGTGGCAATGCTGCGCACCACCAACTGCACCATGCTTTCAATTGATCCGGAGTCCGCGGCGGAGGTCCAGTACATGAGGCTTTGCGCCAAAAACGGCGCCAGACTTCCAGCTAGAAATATGGAGAACGAAAGAAGACACGCCACCGCAAAACTGAGCGTGGTGGCGGAACATATGGCCAGCATGGCTAAGAAGGACAACTTGACCAAATTAATCACCATGCCGCGCAAATAGTTGGCTTCAAATCCACCCACGCGATAGAGCACTTCCAAACTATCTTCATCCCAATTAAACGCATATTCACCGGGCGTGAACGTATTATCTTTGGAGTTGAATTTTAGATTGACAACTTCAATTCGTAATTTGCCTTGGTCGTTGATCAAATTGGCTGGAACCGCAAGAATGTGGCCCTGAGCTGGAATAAACATGCGATCAATCCATGATCCATCTTCAAATTTAAAAATAATCGGAAATGATGTATGCGAGTCACTTCCTCCCGCATGCAAAAAATATCGCAATGATAATGTGCCCCCTAGGGCTTTTGCGTTTGATAGTCCCTCGAATTCAAAGAATTTACTCATTCCGGAATCAATTCGGCGCTGCCCAGATTGAAACTCCGCCTGTCGCTGGGTTGAAATTTCACGCCGAACATCTTCCAATCGACGACGACCACTATCCACATCGGCCTTTAAAATAGCATCGGATGCGATCACCGAATCAACCGCTAGCTCCAACTGATCCCGACTCAGACGATCATATTGCGGCCGCGAAACATCGCGCGCGACCAAAACTTCGTCACGAATAGCGATGCGATCAAAGTCGTCGATGGCGGGTCGCGTGCGCATCCACTGCACAAAAATAAATATGCCCACACCGCTCACAAGAAATAGTACGAGATTCAGAAATACAAGTCCCGCCCATTTGCCTATCAGATATTGCAAGCGATCAAGCGGTTTCGTCATCAATTGCCAAATCTGCCGATCACGGATTTCAAACGCGACCGTGGCGCATCCAAGCATTAATGTCATGCACGCGGCGCAGACATAACTAATGTCCAATGCGCGCGACATGAAAGTCTGAATCTGATATCGCAGAGGACTTGATCCGTCGATAAATAAAGGAAGGATTGGAAGCGCGACCAATACAACCGCGATGAAAGACACGCTAATGCGCTGACGAATGGATTCGCGCACCAATGTTTGCGCCACAGCGCACCAACCTGTTCTGCCGTTGAGCGAAACAATCAGAAGTTGAATGAGTAGTCCAAAGGAAAGCAACAACGCCGCGATTCCCGCGGTCACAAACGCCACTGAAAAATATCCTTGGCTGACTGCTGGAACCACAATGACCCCAGCCAACGCCGAGATGCATACATAGGGCAGGAACGTATTGAGGCACAGAGCCAATATGGCCGAAATCACCAGTAATGCCGCTGCGATCACTGAAGCGGATGGCCGCTCGACCAAGAAAATAGGTGACCACGCAGGAAAGTGTTGCGCCAGAAGCAACTCCGTCACCAGAGTGGCGTCGATCAATGCACCTTGACGATCAAATAATTCGGCGCCCATGGCCCGCAGTTGACTACTTTTAAATAATTGCAACGGGGTTGCGACTTCCCCCTTTTCGACCAATCCAACACTGATGGGATCTCGATCCTTGAAATTGGCTTGCCGCAAAACAGATTCAATGGAGTTGCGCTGTGATTGCAATTTCAAGCTTGCAATAAAAAATGGAGACAGAAGCCCCGTGATAACAAAAATACAAATAACCGAAACAACGACTTTTACACGAGTCGTTTCCAAACTGTGGCTCCAGGTCGACCAACGCTCCCGAAGAAAATTCGTCAAGAAGATCCGCTCCCGCCAGATTTAGAATTATCACCTGTCAGGTCGTCAAGCATGCCGCGATCGACTCCGACCACTGGGCTCTGAATTGGAATTGCCCGAGGTTTTTCAAGGGCGGGTTCTTGCTGACGGGACAAATCCGCCAAGACATCTTTCGCAACACCCTGCTCCTTGGGTTTCACTGAACGAGCAACTTGAACTGGAGTTGATGTGGGATCTGCGGCCAGGCTTTGGACAAAATCAGTCGAGTCCAACTCCCCTTGCGCCAAAAATTCTGCGGTCTTTCCCCCGTGCAACGCACCACTATTGGCGATCTGCTCGGATTTGGCCTGCAGAACAATCTTCATAAAGAGATCCTCAAGTTTCTGGCGTGGCGCATGCGTGCTTTGAATACCAACGCCCTCGCATTCTTGCAGCACTTTTTCAACCCGCACAATCGTTTCTGGACGAAGCCGTTGCGTTTCAATCACGGTGTGATCCAAATCCTCCAGCAGTTGATCGCCGCTACCACTGGCGCGAATTTTTCCACCATAGAGAATGACCATCCGATCACACACGTCTTCAACATCCGCTAAAAGATGGCTGGAAAGAAGAATTGTTTTACCACGTCGACCAAGCTCTAGAAGCAAATCTTTTACCTGACGCGTTCCAATTGGATCAAGTCCGCTAGTGGGCTCGTCTAAAATTAAAAAATCCGGATCGTTCACCAACGCCTGCGCCAAGCCCAGTCGTCGAGCCATGCCTTTGGAAAACTCACCGACACGGCGGCGACCGACTTGATTCAGACCAACCATTTCCAGCAATTCTTCACAGCGCCTGCGGCGGATCCGCCGCTCTAGTCCAAATAATTTGCCATAGTAATCCAACGTTTCCATTGGATTTAGAAAGCGATACAAATAACTCTCCTCAGGTAAATATCCAATTCTATTTTTAATTTTGACGTCATCAGGGGCATGACCAAGCACGTTCAATCGGCCACGCGTTGGGCGCAATAGCCCCAACATCATTTTGATTGTGGTGCTCTTTCCGCTGCCATTCGGGCCAAGCAGCCCAAAGATTTCATGTTGATGAATTTCAAAATCAATTCCATCGACGGCGACGGCCCGTGCTCTCATCCAAAAATCGGAGAATACTTTTGTCAAACCCACGGCTTGAACAGCAAGATCAGTATTTTTCTGGGAAGTCTTCGCCACTATTTGTTCTCCCGTCCAAATCCTTGAGTCGCTTTTTCATCCAGTCTCCGTCCAGCTTTATCCAGCACCGTTTGTCTCACGCCAAGTTGCCAACTTGGACGAAGCGCTTCCATCATGGCGGCCGCATTCTTTCTGCGCGCCATGTCCGCGTTGCGACGTAATTGCATCACTTCGGGGCTTGATGCGATGCTGATTTGACTCTGTCCAACACCAGGCGGCATGGCGAACACTTCAACTTCGCTTTGGGTCAACACAGTGCGCAACGCATCAAGCCAAAGTTGCCGCGCAAGTTGTTGTGGATTTTGATCCCAGGTCTCGCGCAGTCCTTCAATGCGGCGAACGTCCTTTCCTAAATTTGCGGCGATGGCGCTTTGATAGCTCTTCGCTCGATTGATAATGGAACTTGCCGTACCGCCAATATCTTTCATTTCAAGTCGCTTTCCAATTTCACGCAAAAGCTGATCCGCGCGAACCATTTCGCCCGAGGCCAACACCATCTCGTAGCCATCGATCAGCTTTAAAATTTGCTCATAATTTGGTCCGGCTGCCGCTAAAAGCAAAGCCGTGGCTTGCTGACGCGCGCGATCAACAACAGTCTTGGCGTCTTCTTTTCCTGTTTGCACACGGCGAAGAACACTGCGGACCACCAATGGCGCGCTGCGTTCTGGCATCGTTACTTTTTGCAAACGAATTCCACTGGCCATGCTGTCCAACACGCGTTGTGCCTCCACTTGAACCAAGGCGGCTGGTTGCTCGCGTTGATCAATCAACTCACCTAGCGGAATCTTTGCGATCGCGGTCGTCACGCCGCTCGAAAGGGCGATACGAACAATGGCATCTCCCTTTTCAATATCAACCGCTTGTAAAAAACGAACTGGATCTTCAACAACATACTCCGCCAGCAATTGAATATGCGCCAAATCCCCGTCCCCGGTGATCACTGTTCCATCCAATCCAGGTTTCAAGGGCGCGGTCACATCCGCGGTATCCATCATCTGTTCAATGGTCGCATTCTTGGATGACATACGCGGCCAAAATTCAAATCGAAGTTCCACCACTCTTTTTGTTTCAAAGATCGTGATATCCCCAACTGGATATGGCCAAAATGGATTCAAGCCCGGGCTTAAAGCCTCTTGCCCGGACTCTCCGGAAATTTTTCCGAAAATTGTCCGAATGCCACTCATGCCCTCTTGAACTGTTTGAAATCCGCTGAACAAAAATGTGATAATGAGCCCGACAATCGCCACCTGCAAAAGTCTGTAGGAAAGTCGCAACGCTTCGCCAAGACTTTGATTGGCTGGATCCATCGCCTGTCGCATCGCGGCGACCGCTGCGACTGGCGCCGCAACTTCAAATTGCGCGCTGGCACCGCGGCGTGGCGCCTCTGCGCCATCCGATCCATTGAGTGAAGAGTCTTGGTCTGGATCAGTCATTTATTTATTTCCTGAAGGGCTGGACTGTCCCCACGAGGATTTTTGTGAAGGTTGGGGAATACCTTTGGCGTCAACTGGAGAATCAAGATCCATCATGTGAAATGGCGCCTTGTTCATATCCGTGATGAATGTGGTGCTACCCGTGAGACTCGCTTTAAGCGTGTCGAGCCACGCGAGAAAGATTGCCAGATCGGCCTCTTTTTTCATTTGCTCGTAGTAACGCGTTGCCTCTGAATTTCCAACTGCTTCTAGTTCCGCGGCCCACTGTTCTGAAAAATTACGAATGGTGTCCGCCTGACTTGCGGCCATGCTCTTGATGGCGTCCGCCTCCGCTTGCCCGCGACTTTCCTCAAGATTGGCCAACGTTTCTTGCACCGCGCTCATTCTCTTCACAACCGCAATTGTGGTCTTTGGCGGCAACACGACTTGGCTCAATCCCACCGTGACAGGCTCAACGCCCACCATTGGATTTCGCTTGATATCACCCAATAAAGAAGTTTCCGCATCTGGAAGCCGGCTCTTGGATCCAATTAAATCGGTGAATGCAAACTGTCCCACTGCGCCACGAATACTGGCGTTCAGTCGGGTCTCAAGTTCTTTATTGGCTGAGTCTAGATTGCCGTAGCCGGTGTAGAACGCCAACGGTGCGTCTGCCTTGGTGTCCACGCGCCATAATAAAAAAGCCTTGACAACAACTTGTTGCCCATCTTTGGTCAACACAGTTTCCATGTTGCTCTCTGTCAATTGAAGACGGGTATCCAATTTGGTCACCTGATCAATGAAGAATGGCGCTTTGAAATGGAGACCAGCTTCTCGAACTATTCCGGACGGCTTGCCAAAGCGGGTGGCGACCGCAACCTCGTGGTAGTTGACCGTATAGGTGGTGTTGAACAAAGTCAAAACCATAAGAATAAAAGCGGCCGCGGCAATTGGAAGAGTTTTTGACATGATGTTTCGTTCCTCAATTACTGATCAGATTTCTTCTCGACATAATCAGCCAAGTTGAAACCAACTTCTGGCTGTTGCATTTGAATATCAACACGAATTCGATTTGGATCTACCCCTAAAACATATTTTTGACGGACAGCCGAGATGCTTCGGGAAAGAGTCTCCATTAATTTTCGCTGCATGAATAATTCGGTCGCCGTGTGATAGGCGCCCGCCTGGCCCAATACTTCACTTGCGGTGATTTTCGCATTTAAATGTAATTCCCAACGTCGCGCCCGAGCGCGTTTGATCTGTGTTGCCACCTGGCCGCGGGTTGACACCAGTATGTTTTCAACGGCGATACGTGCGGCCTGTGTTTCCGAGGCAGTTTCACCTTTCTCACGCATAGTCTCTCGCCATAGTTGAATAGCTTCAACCGCCTGAGAAGCCAATCGAGCATCGCCTAGCAAGGCTGCCATGGTGTTGTTGGCTATGCGTTGCGCTTCCTCTTTCACCTTGCGCGCATTCTGCGTGTCCATTGAAAGTTCCTCATACAGTGCGGCCGATGCGCCTGGAGGACGCAACGCAGGAATTTGAATGCTTACGACTTCTACCCCGGTGCCTTGGCCATCGAATGATTTTTGAATGCGCTCACGAAGCGCGGTTGCCATGGCGGCTCCACTTGGACTCAGAACTTCGTCCAGTGGCCTGGTCGACAAATATTGACACACTTCTCGACGGCATATTTCACGTAAAATAACTTCGCGCATTTCAATACCAGCCCGACGAATCTTGGTGTCGCTTGCAAAATTCAACCACGGAAGCAATCCGTCTGATTGAATGCGCCAGATTAAAACCAAATCGGCATCCACAAGGGCAAATCGATCGCTGATGCCTTTGGCCGCGGCTTCGCTATTGAAATCAACTCCAATTGGCGGCGCAAGCGGTGACAAAACCGCGGCTGCTTCACTACCAGTTCCAAGATCTTTTTGCACCTCGACAGCAAGATTGGGAGCCGCCACCAAATACGATGCGCGCTCAGACTCCGCGTCGGCGGGGTCGCCCCACAGATTAATTTTGCCAACTTTCAAATTGCTCGCCTGCAGGGGAAGCGCGTGAACTTGCGCGATGTCAACCACCTCAGCGGTTTCAATTGGCCACGGCAATTTCCACATCAGTTCGCCTTGGTACACGCGCCCGGCGATTGATCCACCACGAAGCCGCACGGATTGTTCCCCTGGACCAACCACAACGATGCAGCTGAGACCAAGAAGCGCTAGCACCCCAATCGCCAGCAACGCGCCACTGCTGCGAAGCAACAGTTTGTAACCCCAACTTGAAGTGATGTCGAAACCAAACTGATAATTGACGGCTTCGTTGATGCCTCGAACCAAATTGTCCGGCGCCGCCAACAATCCAAGCACGCGACTATCAAACGCCGGGCGCGGAATTTCATTGGCACGCCGAGGACGATAGAGGTTCAACGTCCAATTTAAAAATATTTCAATCGCCAAAGCCATTTGGAACCCGGCAATTCCAAGAGCCATCCATTCAATAATGAAGGGCCGTTGAAAAACATGAAAGACAATTCCAACGGCCGCGGCCAGCATGACAAGCGCGCTGCTCACCATGAATCCAGCGCCACCACGCAAATTGTTCCACGCTGGCTGCTTTGACATTCCCGCTACAAATCGCGCGAAAATAAAAGCCGCAAGGGAAAGCCCTAGGCACACCGCAAGTTGCCAACCCAAAACGGAACCGACTGAAAATGCGACGCCATCTGGTCCCGGATCCTGCATGTCACGCAAACGCGCCCAATTCCACATTCCAAGACCAAACAGCAAAAGCGCCACCGCCAAACTTGAAAGCGGCATAAGCCAACGATGCATCTGGCCAAGTCTTCGTGCGGCGACTTCTTGATCAATAGCCGACCGCTCAAATATTGTTTCACCACGGGAATTGGCAAGCTCTTCTCGTTCAAGCGATTCAAGTCGTTCCAGTCGATGCTGGTGAAACACGACCGCCAAAGCCGCCCAAACAGGAATTCCGCAAAGCACCATTGTGGAAGCCACAACAAGGGTGGTGTCCCCCGCAATCCGTCCGAACAACAACAGCGCAATACCTATGGAAAACTGTAAACAAAAACCAAGAATTGAAACTCGGCTGGCTTGTTGATAAGAAAAGTGATCGATTCTCATAGGGACTGACTTTGGTTGGCAAATGGTATCTCAGAGATGCCCGTTGTGTGAGAAAATTTCATACGCAAATGTCTCTATTGAGTTCGCCATTGCGCTAGTCTTGACGAACAATTTCGCGCAGACTACCGAAAGAATAAACATGGCTTGGATTGACAAACTACTTGCCTTGACTAAAAATACGCTGCTTGAATGCATTCGACAACCAGTCGTTTTAGCGACTGCAATTGTTGGAATGTTACTTATTTTGTTGTCCGTGCCGTTCAGCGCATTCACCATGGAAGATGATCAACGCATGTTCGTTGATATTGGACTCTCCACTATTTTCATGTGCGGGGTGATCTTGTCCGCATTTCTAGCGACTGGAGTGGTCAACCGCGAAATCGAAAATCGAACCGTGCTCACCGTCATCAGCAAACCAGTGCCGAGACCGTTGTTTGTGCTTGGAAAATTTCTGGGCGTCTCCAGTGTTCTTCTCATTGTCACGATGTGGCTTGGATTGATTTTCATGTTGACCGAGTTGCACGGAACCTTGCCCACGGTGACCACGCCCTACAACCAGCCTGTACTCACATTTGGGTTTGCCGCGTTGGTCATTATGTTCGCCGCCGGAGTCTGGTGCAATTTTTTATATGAATGGAATTTTGGGGCAACCGTCATCACGCTCGGATTACCGCTGTTCATGCTGGCATATTGCGTCTGTCTCATATTTAAACCAGACTGGGCCAAGGCGGAAATAGCAACGACATTCAAGCCCAATCTGTGGAAGGCTCTTGGCATGTTGATGGTTGCGGAACTTGTCTTGGGCGCGATCGCGGTGGCAGTGAGCACCAGGCTTGGACAAGTGCTCACGCTGGCAACCGTGTTGGCCACATTTCTGTGTGGCATGCTTAGCGACTGGCTCTTTGCCCGCAAATTGCAGCAACTTTCTGATTTAATGGGAAAGCTGCCCGCCGCGGATCAATCGTGGCATGATTCCATGCATTTGGAGTGGGGTTTCTACAAGGCCATGCAATCGGTGGTTCCAAATTTTCAACTTTTTTGGCTTAGCGACGCGCTAACGCAAAAGAAAAATATTGGATTTGAATACATTGCCACGGTGGTGCCCTACGGATTTGTATTGATTGTGATGGCGTTGGCTCTGGGAACATTTCTGTTTCAGCGCCGCGAAGTGGGTTGAACGCGTGACGGCTGCGCCATGGGCGCACGAATGAATGCGCTTGGCGACGGATTGCCTTGTATTCACTTTGCGTTCAAAGCAATTTCACTCTGCTTGATTCAATGTGTCCACAAGGCGACTTCTTCTTTGCGCTTTGCGCCCAACAGAAATATGCCAAAGACAAGCGGCGGAAGAATGCCCATGAGCCCGCCGCAACCCGCCTGTGCGTACCACATTCCCTTGAGCATTTCTGGAGTCACTGCCGATGCCGGCATATTTTGTTTTTCCATTTGCGCCAGCATGGTGCGTTTCATCCATGCCTGCATGTCATCACGCTTGGTGATTTGCATGGTGAGTCCGGCCACATTGATCACAAGCGCAAGAACCACCCACCACTTCGCCATGGAATAACCGCGGCGCATTTTCTTGCGCAGATACCAGCCACTCAGCGCTCCCAGAGTTGTAACCGCTGTTCCACAGATCAACATCATTCGAAACGCCGCCACCATCCAGTCAGGGAGACCTTGATAAGTCTCGACCGCCAATGATTTGTTGGCAAAACCCCAGATGGCAAAAATGATGCCTACAACCCCCCAAATCAGCATGATCCAACCAAGAATGGTTGGCCATTTCGTGGGCGTTGGCGGCAGAAACGGATCTTCAACTTCGGTGAATAGTTGGGACATGTCCGCAATGTACCAATTGCGCTGCAAATGAAACAGCGCAACGCGATTGAATTATTTTCCCTTGCGCGCCTCTACCAATTGCTGCTTCATTTCTTTTTTCAAGCGCTCGAAAGCCTGCTTCACAATTGGGGCTTTCACTTTCGCTTTTTGAAAGCCGGCGAATAGGTCCTCGTATTTTTGGGCTTCCGCTGGAATGAGTGGACCACCGCCTTCATACCCCATGGCAACCGGCTCACATTTTTCCCAAATGCGCAACATCTCGTCGAGCAATTTCAACCGTTCTGAAATTTGACTAACGTCTCCTTGACTCGCGCCTTTAATATCCCATTCCGTTAAAATTCGCGCGCGCGCCTTGGTTGAGTCTGCAATAGTTTTTTCCCACGCATCTCCAACCTTCTTGCCAAGTGGGTTGACCACATAGGAATTGGTTTTTAACTGCATGATCTTGAACAATTCCTCCTCAGTGTCTGCGGTTCCTTGCGAGAACCCGCAATCCAGCGCCACATCCTCGGTAAATGTGAGATTGTCTTTGTCATCACTGAGCATGTGCTCCCCGGTGTCGTTGTCAAAAAATGTCACCTTGCCACTCTTTGCGTCCTTGGTGTAACTAACGACCAATGGCGAATACACCATGCAACGACCCACTTGCGCGTTGCGTCCCGCGCCCTCTGATACTTCGGCGACGCGAGCGATCCATGCCTCAAGTTCTTTTCCTTGGGCACTTTTGTCACCCGCGAACATGGTGATGGAGCCAAGCGAACCAGTCTTCATGAAATAAATTTCGCGACAATGCATGGCGGTGAAGGCTGCGCCAGAAATAGCCTCTTCAATCCATGCCACAACCCGATGCTTGTCACGCATGCGACTTAAAGTTTCAGCAATTTCATCGCCTTCAGTCACCAAACCTCCACCAGAATTAATGCGGATGACAATGATTTGCCCAGGGCCAAACTTGTCGGCTTCCTTCTCAATTTTTTCCATCTCCTGATGGCGCAAGCCAACTCCCACCATTCCGCCAAGCGGAAGAATGAATGCTTGGCGGCGAGTATCTTTTTCTCCCGCGCCAAGTTTTGTGGCGTCAGACTTGGCAGCGCTTGAACTTGCGTCCGCGGGTTTGGCAACTGGTACTGCCGGCGCTTTTTTCGGATCCGTACTGGGTGGACTGGCTGGTTTCGTTTGAGCGACAGCGATACTTGATACAACGGCGAGGGCGAATAGTGTTGTTGAAATATATTTCATAAGAACATTCCTACATGAAAAGAAGACTGCGTTAACGACCCCCACCTGATTCGGACTTGCGCTCTTTTAATTGCAAAAGCAATGTGTCTACATCAGCGAGGCTAGGCCGGCGTTCCATCTTGAAGCGATACTCCACCGCGGGAAATTTTTTCATTGCAGAACGAACTTTTTCAAGCGCTTGCTTGGCTGCGCTGCTCTTCTTTGGATCTTTCGCAATATTTTCAAATTCTGAAAAATTCTCAATGGATTTCGTGTACGCCTTGCGCCAATCCGTGATGTAGTCGCCGACAATTTTCACGCCATCTTGATTTCCCTTACCAAGTGAATCATCCCATTCGCGATAGCCCAATAAGAACATCAGGTCCTCAATACTGTCGGCGATGCCGTCGCAAAGCCCCAAGTCCTCGGCGGTCTTGGCGTCGAAGTTGGCGACCAGAATTTCACTTCCATCGACTAAAAATGTTCCCTTGGTGTCGTCGCGCCAAACCAACTTGCGGCCATCCCAAGAAACACTAAGTGTTTTTTCAGGTCGCATCATGGCCAGACCAAGTTCAGGGGGATAACCGCCACGGCGCAAAAACCCATTTGCAATTCCAGTCCACGCAGCTAAAAATTTTCTGACAACTTCAGGATCTGGATGCTGTACGAATTCCATCACGCGAGACATGCCCCACAAACGAGCCTTGCTTGTCATATAAAGATCCGGCCACGCCAACGCTAAAGCCGTGCTGAACCCGACGGAATCTTTCACCCACATCACTTGCGGAATATTCACAAACTCTGTTTTGAGAAGGTCGACCATCTTTCGCGCGTCCTCAAAATCAATGCGACCGCGCTCTGATCGATCATCATTTCCTAAATAAGCCTTGCCTGTTTTTCCATCCGTGCTTTCGAGTTGAAAAATAATCAGGTCGGGTTTCTTCACCTTCACATCCTTGACTACTTGTTCATACACGCTCAAGCGAATGTCACTACCAATTTGCCCGTTGCCATCGAGCCCCATGGGTATGACATAAATTTTTGGAGCCTTGGAGGGATCCTTCTGATTCATTTGCAAAGGCGATGGCGCGTCAGCGGCCATTGCGAACACGGCGGTGAGCATCAGCGCGAACAATGGGGCGAAGCGTTTCATGATCCGTGAGTATACGGATCAAGCATTAGAAAGTTGCTTGGCTAATGCGGCGGCGGCGCTTTTGTTAGCAAGCGCTCCTTCAAGTTGGGCGTCATACACCGCGTCCAAAATGCGGCGAAAGTCTGGTCCAGCGCGCAAACCCATTGAGATCAAATCATCGCCACAGAGCCAAGGCGTAGGGGAAATGCCCTCTTTTTCAAGGTGTTGGAAGTCTTTCTGAATGCGCGCCGCGGCGTCGGGCGCTTGGGTGGCAAAAACTTGAAGCGCGTCCGTGAAAGAAGAATTGGCGGCGGTTCTTTTTTGCAGCGCCTTGGTGAATGTGGCCCACTGCGGCAATGTTGTTTGCAATTGAAGCGTGTTCGTAAGGGCGTCGCGTTCCTTGTTTGAAAGCACGAGCGCGTTTGTCCAACTATTCACGCGCTCTTGCCAAGGCACTGTGGATTTACGATCAAGCAACCATGCCGCCAGAACCGTGGCGAACTCTTGCGCCTGAAGTGTTTCCAAATGGAGCGGCGACGCTGTTGATTGCGCATGGCGTATGGCAAGCGTTCGCACGCGTTGCAGCGAAGTTGGTGGCGAAGTTTCAAGCAACGTGCTTGGCGCAAGGTCTAGTGACTCGATGAGTTCCAGCGCCTTCACACGACTTGAGTGCGCGATCATGCGGCGCAATTCCTGGCCCACGCGTTCACGGCTAACTCCACGAAGTTCTTGCGCGTGCGCGCGAATGGCGGATTCCGTTTGTGGCTCAATGGTCAACCCAAAGCGCGCCGCGAAACGCACCGCGCGTAACAGGCGAAGTCGGTCCTCGCTCAGTCGCGCGTCTGGATTGTTGATGGCGCGCAAGATTTTGTTTTGAATGTCGGCGCGGCCGTTGACATGATCAATGATTTCGCCGGTGGCGGGATGCATGAACATTCCATTGATGGTGAAATCGCGGCGATTGGCGTCGGTTTTTTCATCGCCAACTTCTATGTTCTCGGGACGGCGGCCATCCACGTAGCGGCCGTCGGCGCGGAAACTGGCCACTTCAACAACGCGCCCTTTGTGATGCACAAGGATGACGCCAAAACTTTCACCAACGCCGCGCGCCTTGGGGAAAATAGCGCGAATTTGCTCGGTGGTTGCGCTGGTGGCAATGTCGAAATCGGTGGGCGAAAGCTTGAGCAATTCATCGCGCACGCAACCGCCCGCGAAATACGCGGTGTGACCGGCCGCGTAAAATTTGGCGGCAATTTCCGCCGCCGCGTCGCGCGCGCTGATGCTTGGACCACTTGGAAAATTGACGTCAGGCATGTGCGTTGGTGGAAGAAGTGGAATGCGAACTTGTTGGTTGCGATTGCGCCGCGCGCACGCTTTCGCTTTCAGTTGCGGACACAAGAAGTTGATCGCCTGGACCATTCGCGGGAAATCTTCCTTGCGTTGATCGGCGAATGGATTCGCGGCGATTCATGCGCAGCCGATCCACCGCCAATCGCAATCGTTCAATGCCGCCGTCGGGATCGTTGATCAACACTTCTGGGTCAATGGCCTCACCCGCCTCCACTTCAAGTCGGCCGCCAAGACGCGGCAACTTGCGTGAGCTGGGCCAAATATCAAAGCCACCTTCAAGACCAATTGGAACAACGGGAACTTTGGCGCGGCGAATGAGCAGCGCGACGCCGCGTTGAAACGGCGCGATGGCGCCATCGTCACAGCGACCGCCCTCTGGATAAATGAGCAAGCAACGTCCTTGCGCCAACACTTGCAACGCGGCTTTGATCGCCGCGGAATCGGATTTTTCTTTCAGAGGAATGGCGTTGAAGGAAGCGATGAGCGCCCCAAAATATTTATTGTGAAAGAGCGTGCTGCGCGCGATGTAGGCGGTCTGCCTGTCGTACGCCACTGCGGCATGTGGAATTGGATCCAGAAATGATTGATGATTTCCCACCAACAACACGCCGCCAGTGCGCGGGATGTTGTGGGCACCGACCACTTTCATGCGGTACACAATTCGGGCCAAGATTGCGCAGAACAGCGCGATGAAATCCCACCACACGGCTTGCAAAAATGTGCGCCCAGGCGCGCGCCGCGCGAAGTCATGGAACATTAGTGGCGCACCGCCGCGCTGTTTGCAATAGGCAATCTTTCGCCAAGGCGTTGGCGCGCTAAATGTTCAAGCGTGGCAACAACCGCCTCAAGATCCAAGTGGCTGGTGTCCACGCGATCCGCGCCTGTTGGAATGCGCAGCGGTCCAACCGCGCGCGTGGAATCCACATGATCACGATGTTGAATGGCGCGCAGAATGCTGGCCTCATCGGCGACATGACCCGCCGCGCGCAACTGCGCCACGCGCCGCTGCGCGCGCACGCGGGCGTCGGCCTCTAAATAAATTCGTAGTGGCGCGTCTGGAAAAACCACCGAGCCTTGATCGCGCCCTTCGGTGACAAGCCGCGGATGCGCGCTGGCAATTTCGCGTTGGCGACGAACCATTTCGCGGCGCACATCGGAGCACGCCGACACGGGCGAAACCGCTTCGGTGACTTCCGCGGTGCGAATGAATGGACTGACATCGCGACCGCTCAACAAAAGTTTGGGCGGACTTGATTTCCAATCGAACACCAATGTGGTGCTTGCCAACGCGGCGGCGATGGATTCACCATCGTCAATGGGAATTGAATTCTCAATCGCCAGAAATGCCGCGGCGCGATACATGGCGCCGGTGTCGAGAAATTCCAAACCAAGGCGCATGGCCAACATGTGCGCCACCGAACTTTTGCCCGTGCCCGCGGGGCCATCAATGGTGATAATGAGCGGTTTTTGCTGGGAATTCATGCTGGTTCCGCTGCTTCAATTGCAGCCGACAGCATGTCGCGCGCCATGCTGAGCGGCTTGATTGGATCACCCTTGCCCAAATAATCCAGCGACAGAGAATTGACATAGCCAACCGCGCGCAAAGTTTCCACGCACTCGTCCAAACTCCACCCCGTGTGGTCGCCGTCCACCGAAAAACCTTTCACGCTTGCCGTGATGGACTGCGCATACGGAGCCAACTTGCGCAACTCTTGACCCACACCGCCATTGGTTGCCGCATGTTGAAACGACGGCATGGTGCCAATGCGAAATCCGCCAACTTTTTTCACGACATCAACCAGCGCTTTGCCATCGCTTAAAATTCCCTGCGCACTTTGCAGCAACAGGGAAATTTCAAACTTGTCCATTTCCGCCAACGCAAGCTTTAATGTTTTCACCACGGCGTCAACGCGTTCTTGCGTTGTGACTTCCGCCAACGTAATGGCCACGCTTGAGCAACCAATGCGCGTCGCCGCGGATGCGAGACGGCGCAACCGATCAATCACGGCGGGTTGATTCACCGGATTCCACAAATCCAACTCTGGAGTTTCAATCAACACCAGAAATGGACAGTGCGCCTTGTCGGAAAGATCACAGAGCCGCTCGAAATCTTTGGGCGTGCGACCTGCCAACAAATCTGACGGAATATTCAGTCCGCGCAGGCCCATTTCTTCATTGACAAAAGTTGGAAGTTCAAAAATATCCAAAGGCTTTTTCGCCCGCTTCATTAAAGGTCGAAGTGCTCCGACCGAAAGCGTTAAAACCATTTGGGATGTCATCCGGGGGTCTCTCTTTCAAAAGGCAGGATAGCAAAGCTCGGGGACACTATGATCCCGCACCCCAATGGAGAACACAATGAAAAGTCCTGAACAATGTCGCGTGTCCGAAACTCATGAATGGTTCGTTGCCCAAACTGGCGAAGTCACTCTTGGCATCACTCAATTTGCGGCCAATGAGCTGACCGATGTCACCTATGTCCAAACCAAAGCGGTTGGAACCGTGATCGCCGTTGGCGATGTGGTTGGCGAAGTCGAGAGCGTGAAGACCACCAGCGAAATTTATTCCTTTGTCGCCGGAACCATCAGCGCCGTCAATGACGCCGCGGTGAAGGATCCTTCGTTGCTCAACAGCGATCCCTACGGCAAGGGTTGGCTGGTGAAATTGAAAGTGAGCGACGTGTCACCGCTTTCCAAATTGATGGACGCGGCGACCTACGACTCCAAGCATGCAGTCCACTGACATCAATCTTCAAGCGTGCAGAATTCGACTGCGGGGTGTTCGAAAAAGTTACGCCATGGGTTCGCGGCGCGTTGACGCGTTGCGTGGCATTGATCTTGAACTTCAAGGTCCGGGCTTTCACGCCATCATGGGTCCGTCGGGAAGCGGCAAGAGCACGCTGCTGCATTTGCTTGCGGGTCTTGACGCGGCGGATTCTGGCGAACTTGAAGTGGGCGAGTCACGACTTGATGGTCTGTCTGAAACTGAATTGACATTGCATAGACGACGCAGAAGTGGCGTTGTTTTTCAGGGTTTTAACCTGCTTCCAACATTGAACGCGCTGGAGAATGTCACGCTGCCAAGCACGCTTGATGGTTTGTCGCACGCCAGCGTTGCCGCGCGCGCGCAGGAATTGCTGCGTGAACTTGGTCTGGGAGAGCGCATGGATCATCGACCTGATTCGCTTTCAGGTGGAGAGCAACAACGCGTTGCGATTGCGCGCGCTTTGTTGAACGAGCCGCCAGTGTTGTTGGCCGATGAGCCAACTGGAAATTTGGATAGCGACACCAGTGATCGCTTGTGGCGATTGTTGGCGGGTCTTGCGGCGCGGCGAAATATGTTGGTGGTCATGGTCACGCACGAACCGACCGCGGCGGCGCATTGTGAAAAAGTTCATGTTCTTCGAGATGGCCTATTGGCCGGGAGCTTTGATGTTCAAGGGATGGATGCTTCCCAGTTGGCGCTTCGCGCGGCGGACATTGTTCGCGCGCCCAGGTAGAAGCGCGCTGCTCTTCGCCGCCATTGCAATGGCAAGCATGCTGGTGACAGCTGTTGGAAGCGGCATGCGCACAGTGCACAACAATGTGCAAGGAAAATTGACCAACTTGCTTGGAGACGTGGACGCGCGATTGGTGCAACAATCGGCGGCGCCATTTTCCGCAAGCATTGTGGAGCAGGTGAAATCCTGGCCCGACGTTGTGGCGGTTTCCGCGCGCAGATTAGGCTCATTAACGCTCAGTCGCAGCGATGGAGCGCTTGATTCCGCTGGCAAATTGCGCAGAACAACGGCGCAAGCGCGCGGCATTGATCCGCTGTCCGATCCACGCTTTGACCCAATGCCAATGCAGGAAGGACATCGACCAAGCGACGCCAATCAAATCGCGCTTGATCCGGTGACGGCGAAAAACTTGGACGCCAAAGTTGGCGATGAATTGTTGGTGCTGCGATTAGGCGCGCCGGTGAAATTAGTCGTGTGCGGAATTGTGCAACGACCCATGTTGGGAGCGTTGCAAAAACCAGCTGTGGTTCTGTATCGCTTGACACTGAACGAAGCCATGGGCCGTGACGACGAGGCCACGCAAGTCGCCATTTTGTTAAAGCCTGGAACAGATATTGGTGCGTGGTGCAAAGCCCATTCACAAGATGTCGAAAGTGACATGTTGCTTGAGCCAGCGGAGATGGCGACCTCTGGCATGGATAAACAAGTATTGGCGGGACAACTTGGCTTCACGCTTGCAACAGTGATTGCATTTCTTGCGTGCTCGTTCATTGTTGGTGTTGGCATGACTACCGCGGTTGCGGAATTGGAACGCGAACTGGCCACGCTGCGCTGCTTGGGCGCATCACGCGGACAACTTTTCGCGGGGCAATGTTGCGCGGGTGTGGTCCTGAGCAGTACCGCTGGAATTGTGGGAATTCCCTTTGGTTTTGCGGGTGCGTGGCTAGTGACTTGGTGGTTCCGAGAAAGTTTGCCCGAAGGTTTTACGCCATCGTGGCTGGGCGCGGGATTGGCTCTTGGCGGATCGGTGATGGCTGGATTGCTTGGGGCGCTCAACCCCGCGCGCATCGCATCGCAAACTTCGCCACTGGAAGCACTGCGCCGCAGAGCGACACCAGTGTGGCGCGCTGGAATTTGGATTTGTCTTGCAGTTGGAATTGCGTGCGCAAGTTTTGAGGTGCTTGTGCTGACGCTGCCAACCAACACGCAGCATAAATTTTGGCTGCATGCATTGGCCGGCTTACCGATCATTCATATTGGATGGTTTCTTTTGTGCGTGCCAATTATGCAAATGGTCGGTGCGTTATTCAGCGGGCCGTTGACAACACTGTGTGGATTACCCAAGGGGTTGTTGCGCGGCGGCGTGACGCGCGCGCCGTATCGACTGGGCTTGACCGCTGGCGCTTTGATGATGGGCATGAGTATTTTGGTGAGCTCGTGGAGCAATGGCGAAAGCGTGTTGAACGAAATTCGCTCCAAGGTGAAATTTGGCGACGCGTTCGCGTTTCGCGTCAGCG
>CANJIC010000003.1 GCA_947474205.1 Planctomycetaceae bacterium
CAAGAACCACCAGGCTTTGGCTTTGTAGGCGGGCGAATGAATGCCGTGGTCGGAATCTGGAAAGAGCATCATTTCAAATGGCACTTCGGCGTCCTGCATGGCCTTGGCCATTTGCAATGTATTTGATGGATGCACATTGTCATCCACCAAGCCGTGAATTAAAAGCAAATGCGACTTCAGCGTGGCGGCAAGTTTCACGGCGCTGCCCGCGTCGTAGCCGTCAGGATTTTCTTTTGGAGTGCGCATGTAGCGCTCCGTATAAATGGTGTCGTAGTTGCGCCAATCCGTCACGGGCGCGCCGGCAACGCCTGCGCAAAAAACTTCGGGGTAACGCAACACCGCCATGGCGCTCATGGTGCCGCCGTAAGAATGTCCCTTCATGGCAACGCGGCTGGCGTCCACATATGGGCGCGCCGCAAGCGACTTCACGCCAGCCGCTTGATCGTCTAAGTCAGGACCGCACAACTTGAGATATGTGGCTGATTCAAAGGCTTTTCCGCGCTGAGGCGTGCCGCGATTGTCAATCTTTGCAATCAGCAAACCAAGCGCGCGGTCAGGGTTGCCCGCATCAAAGCGGCCCGTGAGAGTGAGAACGCCGGGACCTCCGTAGACATCAATCAGCAGCGGATATTTGTGGGTGGCGTCAAAGTCTGGCGGGAAAAACAATTCGCCCCACAGCGGCGTCACGCCGTCGGCGGCGATGAAGTTGAACAACTCCGGCGCGCGCAAATTATTTTTCTCAAAGCCGTCGGCGGGCGCGGCGGCAAGCGTGGCAATTTCTTTGGCGCCGTTGGTTGCGTCCAGTTGAAATAGAACAGTGCGCGGCGGCGTGGTTGGAGTTTCAGACGTGGCGGTGAAAAACTTTCCATCAGGCGAGCGTTGCGGGGCCGACCAATGACTTGCGCCGTCGGTCAGCTGCTGCTCGCCGCTGCCGTCCAGATTCACGCGGTGAATTTGCGCAAAGCGCGCGGTGGCGCCGCTGTTGGCGATATACCACACCTGACCGCCGCCAGGAAAAGTGGCGGGCTCTGTGGCGGAGTCGTTGGCCGCGGAATTATTTTGAGAGGGTTGAGTATCTTGATCATCTGAATCATCTTGATCATCACGCGCGTTGGCGTGCGCGCTTGCCGCTTTCGCAGGCTCGTTGATGTACACAATGTCCACCACTGGAAACGCAAGATGCGTAAGCGGCTGCACGAAAGCGCTGTCGGAAAGTTTTCGAAGCTCCAAATTATTGAAGCCACTCTTCTCGCTGGTCCAGATAAAGCGGTCGCCGTCGTTGAGAAACCGAAACAGCGGACGATTGTCTTGCCACGTGTCCTGCGTTTCATTCACCACCACGCGCGTGGCGCCGGTTGTGGGAGTAGCGGCCATCAAATCCAGCGAATTTTGCCGGCGATTGGTGCGGAAATACAGAAGCTCATCGTGGTCGCTCCAGCGCACACCATATATATATTGATCGCGATCATCGCCAACATCCACAGTGATCATGCGACCCGTTGCCACTTCAAACACCATCAAGCCCACGACGGAATTCGCATCGCCCGCCTTGGGGTAGCGCATGGTCGCGTTGCTTGTGCGCAACGCGTCCCAACCGCGCAGCAATTCATACTTGGGAACTTGCGAATCATCGAAGGCGTAGAAGGCCAGAAACTTTCCGTCATTGCTCCACCACATGGCGTCACTTTGATCAAGCTCTTCGCCGTAGACCCAGTCGGCGGTGCCGTAGCGAATATTTTCGCCGGCATTCATTTCCATCACGGGCTTCTGCGTTTTTGTTTCGATGTTTTCCAGATACACGCCACCGTCGCGGTGAATGGCTTTGGAATTTCCATCTGGACTTGTGGCTTGCGTACGTTGCTTGGCGCGGCCGGCCGAAGGATCTTTTGGCCACTTGGATTTATCCGGCGCGGGCGCGTCGCCTTCTGGCTTGCTTGAAGCTGTGATCACGCCCGAAGCAAGTTCAACCGTGTACCAATTTTCGCCGCGATGAAATGTGAGCGTGGATGGCGTCCATGTGAGCTCCCGAATTTTTCCGCCGCGGCCAATTTCTGGCAGAATTGCCGCAAGTTCCTCCACTTTTTCGGCGTTGGGCAAGTCCTTGAATTTGCCGCCGGCGTTTCCCCATGGATTTTTCGCTGGCGCAATTTGCGAGGTTTGAATTGGGGTTTGAACCGCAGTTTGAATTGGGGCAGGCCAAGCCGCGGCGATCAACACACAAAAAATTGCAAGCCAACCCATGCGCAACACTTTTGTTAAGCATGGCGGCGTGGCGCGCATCATCAGCCTACTTTGGCCGCTTTACGGAATTGTTGCATGCGTGTGTCGATTTGTGCGCGATCCAATTTTGCAAGTCGATCAAGACCAAAAGCCTCAATGGTGAAACTGGCCATGACGGTGCCCCACGACAAACCTTCTTGCACAACTTCAAGATCGCCGCTTCCAGTGGCCGCGATGTGCGCCATCATGCCGCCGGCAAAACTATCGCCCGCGCCGGTTGGATCAATCACATGCTTTGCATCCGCTGGAAATGCGGGCAAGACTGCCACGCCATCACGATGCACCAACACCGCTCCGTGCTCGCCTTTTTTTACAACGACAAATTGCGGACCCATGTCAAGAATTGCTTTGCCCGCGGTGACGGCGTTGCGGTGATCGGTTAACTGCGCGGCCTCTTGATCGTTCAGTACCACGCCGTCCACTTGCTGCAAAAGCAGCAGTAATTCAGGGCGCGCAATGTTAATCCACAAATCCATGGTGTCGCACACGGCCAACTCGCGGTGTGGAAATTGCGAGAGCAAATCAATCTGCACCGCGGGATGCGTGTTGCCCAGGAACACAAATTTAGAGTCTTGATATTCCGCTGGAACTTTTGGCGGCGCCTCTTCAAGCACGCCAAGTTCCGTGAACAGTGTCTCGCGCTGATTCATGTTGTCCAAGTAGCGGCCACCCCAGGCGAATGTTTTGCTGCTAGCGCGCTTCTGCAAACCTTTGGTGCAAATGTTTGGAAATCCGCGCAATACTTTTTCATGATGCGCTGGCCAATCACCACCCACTACGCCGACCAGGCGAACAGGCGAAAGAAAACTTGCGGCGGCGGCAAAATAACTGCACGATCCACCAAGCACTTTTTCGGCGCTGCCGATAGGTGTATGGAGCGTGTCAATTCCGATGGTTCCGGTGACAATGAGGGACATAGTGAGGCGAGTGTAGCGAAGGGGCAAATTCTGTTGGGCGTTGCGCTGAGAAAGTGCGCAAGGAAAGTCGCTGTGAACGCAAACAAATGCGTCGCGTCGGCACGCGCGATGTTGCTGCGATTACCTTGCGCGTAGAGTTGCAAGAACAAAGGATTTCCCCGCGAATGAGCGGTGTTCACTCATCGTGCATGGACGGCGGCTCGTGTTTCACCAAGCCTTTGGTCCAACCCAAACCAATCGCGACGCCAATGAGCGAACCCGCGGCAATGTCCATGGGCATGGGCACGCGAATGGGCGAAAGTGTTGCGTTGACAAACGCAATGTCTGGCGAAATGGTGGTGGCAAATGCAAGCGCAAGTTGCGCTAGACCAATCACAAGCGCGGGCATGGCGAACAAAAGAATCGGTTGCGCGCGCGGCGCAATCATGCGGCCAATCACCGATGTGAGAACGCCGGCGATGGCGCATGCGCCAATGGCTTGGCCTTTACTTGCGCCGATCATGGTGAAAATGAGAACAGGAATGGCGACGACTGCAGCCAGCAGTGACATGAGCGCGCGCTTGTGAATGATTTCGCCGGTGAATGTTCCTTCGCTGTTGTGCGCGGGAACATCAACAAGCGGGCCGCCCACGCGGAATGTGATCATGGCGGCGAGCGCAATGAACACGCTCCACGCGATTGTTTCAAGCGCAGCAAGTTTAAAGTTGGCGCCAAGAAAAACAAAATCTGAAATGGTGCCAGTCTGCATGGCATATGCGGCGAAGGCGCAGCCCAGCGCGAAGAGCGACACGACCGCATTGATTGGCTTGGCCAGCGTGAGCGCGATCAGGAGCGAGACAATCATGGCTGCAAACGAAGTGGCGATGGCAAGCGCGGGTTGCGTTGCCACCAAGAGCGCGGGCGAAGCGGCGCCGCGCGGCGACACACTGAAGCGCGAGGCGAACACGCCAAGGAGCGCAACCAGAATAATTACAAACGCAAGCAACACGGTACGGCGCACGCTTGAATCAGCGGCGGGCGCGGCCAGTTGTGGTGCGGGCGAGTGCGTTGCGTCGGTGGCTTGTTGCATTGATGATTCCATGAAGGACGCATCATGCTCGCAGATGGTCGTGGCGGCAAGGTGGCAATCAATCCAATTTGCATTTACACATTCAACCAAAAGCTCGATTACAATCGAACGATGGCAAAATTTATTCTTGTATTGCTGCTCAGCACTTTTCTTATTTTGATTGGTGGCTGCAATAGAAATTATGTAGACATCACAATCGTTAGCGATCAAGTCGACCTTCAAGCTGATACATATACGAAGGAATTCAATGCATCACAAAAACGATCTGAGCGATATGTATTAAAAGAAAAACTTATTCAATTACGGAAGAAACAAGTAGTTATGGCCGAAAGAATTGATATTACAACCATGCCTAACGTGGCTGATTCTGTAAGCGAGCATGTATCGGAAGCTGAAAGAACTGCACAATTTAAAAAGGCACAGACCAAAAAAGATGCGCTTATTGCCAAAGCCGAACAGGCGCTTTTGGCAGTAGAAAAATTGCAGGCGGAGCCAGAAGAAGCCAAATCAACTGCCCCGCCAATGCCTACAGTGACTACGAAATAATGAGCCAATGCCGGATTTTAAATTCAGTACTAATACTGACTCATAATCATTTATTACATAACTAAGGAGCAATCGTGATGGTTTCACGAGATAAAGTTTTTTCCGTAGTTCAAAAGATTGTTCAAGTCGATCTAAAATTTTCTGGAATTGAAGTGGTCGATGAACTGCAACTTGTAGGCGGCGGCCTTGAACTTGATTCGCTTGACTTGCTCATGCTTGTCACGGGGATCGATAAGGAATTTACATACAAAATATCTCCTAAAAAGTTGAATCGAGATTCAATGAGCACTGTTGGGAAATTTGTGGATTTTGTATTCAGCGAACTTGCGGCGGCCGGGCTATGAGTGACTCGTTGATATCCAAACTTCCACACCGCGCTCCATTTTTATTTATTCAGTCTGTTCAATCCATCAGCGCGAATGCGGTTAAGGCTTCTTGGACGTTGGATGGAAGCGAATCTTTTTTTAAGGGTCACTTTCCACATGACTCCATTGTGCCTGGCGTTCTTCTGATCGAAGCTCTAGCGCAAACAGCAGGACTTCTCTTAATTTCAAGAGACCCCGATGGCGCACATGCGGGAATGTTGGTGCATAGCGATATTCGTTTCCGCGCCCCTGTACGACCACCAGCAATGATTTCTTTATTCACAACAGAACAAAGTCACTTTGGAAACATTTATCAATTTTCTGTTGAGGCGAAAAATCAAGAACTGCTTGTAGCGGACGGAACGCTTGTCTTGTCAGTCGCGCACCCTTCAATCACTGAACTAGATTTTTGAGAACCTGCTTCATGCCCAACACAAACGGCCCAGATGATTTGGCAAACCGCTCAAATGTCGCGTTGACAGCCGCAACAATTCGATCGCATTCTTTGATGCCAATGATGAGTGGCGGCGTGAACTTCAGCACATTTGATTGACTATCGGTTACTTGGCACAAAATTCTGTGCGTGGCAAGAAGCTCCATGGCGAAGGCTTGCCCAAACAGCACCCGCTCCAATGATCCAAGCACTGGAATGGTGGAAATTGTTTTTTCAAATCCACTTTTTTCAAGCGTGATTCCAAGCATCAACCCACGCCCACGCACTCCCGCGATACCCGGTTGGCGCGCGGCGATTTCTTGACAACCCGCTCTAATAATTTCCCCCATCTGGGCGGCCTGCTCCGCAAGGCGTTCGCGGTCATACACCTCCAGCACGGTCAGGGCCGCAACCATGGCGAGCGTTCCCGCTTGAAATGTTGATGTGTGAACAAAGGAGCGCGTCATGGAATCAAATGTTGCACGCCACACATCCGCCCGAACCATCACCGCGCCAACGGGCACAAATCCTCCTGAAAGCGCTTTTGAAAGAACAACAATATCGGGCGAGCAACCAGCATCATGCTCCAGCGCGGTGAACTTTCCAGTGCGTCCAATTCCTGTTTGGATTTCATCAACCACAAGCAACGTGCCGTGCGCCTTGCACAACCGAGTGGCCTCGCGCAAATATCCATCATCCACGCAAAGACAGGTCTTCCCTTGCACGGGCTCAATGAAGAACGCGGCAAACCTACGCGACGCCAACGCGGACTCCAACGCGCCAAGGTCATTCATTGGAATGCTTTGAGATTCCCCCAATAGTCCAAAGCCCTCGCGGAGGTTTGGATTTCCATTGGCGGCAAGCGCTCCAATAGTGAGGCCATGAAAAGATTTGGCGCAGTGCAATACAGCGTCACGGCCCGTAAATCTTCGCGACAGTTTCATGGCGCATTCAATCGCTTCGGTGCCCGAACTTGTGAACAGCGCGTAGCGAAGGTCGCCAGGCATGCGCGCCGCAAGACGCTTTGCCAAAAGCGCGGCAAGCGGGTTCAACTCAAATTGCACCCAACCCGGATGCTCACTTTGTAGCGCCGCCTGAAGCGCGGCGACAACATCTGGATGCGAGCGCCCTAGTGCATGCACCGCGTATCCCGCAATGCAGTCCATGTATTCATGTCCATCTTGGTCGTACAAATACATGCCGCAGCCACGCGTATATGTGCGATCAAATCCTGTGGTCTTAAGCAACCTCGCAAAATGCGGATTCACATGCTCGCTATAACTTCGACGCACTTCTGCACGCGCTTGGTCAAGCAAATTCTGGAACTGATTGCGCGCGTCTGGCATCTCAATAAGATAGTTCAATGAGCTGCGTTGTCCTTGTGCCGGCATATCAAAATCTTGTGACCCTTCCGAGAATTCTGGAACAGCTCACTCAAGCAAATCTGCCTGTGATTGTTGTTGACGATGCTTCAACCGATGGAACTGCGCAGTGGTTAGACCAATGGTGCAACCAAGGCGGGAATCGCTGGAAGATCACGCTGAAGTCAAATGCTGGCAAAGGCAACGCGTTGGCGTTGGGTTTGGCGGAGGCCGCAAGGAAAAACTTTGCCGCCACAATCACCATCGACGCCGATGGACAACATCGTGTGGAAGACGCGCTCGCCCTGCTTGCCGATTGGAAACCAGGACAACTTCTATTGGGCGCCAGAAATGAAACCGCTCTTGACTATCCAGCCACAAGTCTCTTTGGTCGCAGACTCTGGTCTTTGGGCATGCTTGTGTTGACTGGCCTGGAAATTTCAGACCCAGTGTGCGGTTTGCGTGTCTATCCCAATGCGCATGCCGCGCACATCCACTGTCGTAGCGGTCGCTACGCATGGGAAGAGGAATTCATATTGCATGCCGCGCGACGCGGCGTTGTGATTAATGAACTTACAATTACAACGGTCTATCTGCCGCCACAAACGCGTGTCTCGCACTACAAATTATTTCGTGACTGGACGGAATCGCTTTTTGTTTTTACGACATGGTTCATACGCAGCATTGCAGTGTCATTTCCGCTGCGCCATCGCGCGCAGTCACTGCGCCACCACGGAAGATCATTTCGACGGCTTCTTGGCATTACGGTATTTGTCAGCGGAATTGCTGGACTTGCAACCAATTGGTGGATTGGCGCGATCATCATTGCATGGCTGGCTTGGAAACTCCAAACATTGTGGATAGTTGCCGTTGCAACAACCATCACAGTTGCACTGTTGTCGAATTCGCTCAGCACATATTCAATGATATTTGCGATATTGATCACTGCCTGCGTACTCACGCAGGCGGTGCGACCCCTCTGTAAGAACTAAATATTCCAAGCTCTCGCTGGTGGCGGGCTCCAAGAAATCCGCAACTATCAAGTGCTTGAACAATTTCGCATGGCGGTGCTGCTTGTTCAATGGTGTCGGCCCAATAGCGCATCATTGCAAACGTGGACGGACGGCCACTGGCAATAACCCCAAGACCAGGGACATACCACTTCATGGCGAAATGAAAAACTCGGCGCGCAATCGGCGTGACTGGACGCGTCACTTCCAAAATGATTATTTTCCCGCCTGGACGAAGCACTCGTTTGGCTTCATGAAATGCGACACGCAAATCATCAACATGTCGCAACATGTAACTCATCGAAATCAGATCAAACGAGTTGTTGCCAAATGGAAGATGTTCGGCGGATCCAAGTACGGTTTCACAAACACCACGCCGCTTGGCTATTGCAAGCATTCCATCGCTGGGATCCAATGCGACAACTCGGCCGGATGGACCTACAACTTTCTGCGCAATGGCGGCGCAAAGCCCCGTGCCGCTTCCCACATCAAGAAGGGAGGATCCAGGACGAAGACCACTCTTGAGAAGCATTCGGCGGCGATACCAGCGCCCACTGCCAAGAAACGCCGCTCCGCTTGAGATGTCGTAGCGAATTGCGGTGGCGTTAAAAAGTACTTTTGTGAACGCCTCCCGGACATCTTGATTTCCAAGTCCAATTGGTCGAACAATGACTGGTTCAATTCGCAAAGCATTGTCCTTGCGAATCAATTTTCCACTTGCTGTTGTTGGCAAATCATCCACAATGACAAGCGTTCTTGGAATTGCATGAGGTGCGATCATGGGCCCCAAAAAAAGTCTCAGGTCTTCAATCGTCGGCGCTTTGTATCCGTCATTTAAAACAATTTTTAATCCGACACGATTTAATGATTCGGACACTTGAATAGGGTGAATCAAGGCTCTTCGAATCGCACAATGAGACTCGACCATTCCCTCTACTTCAAGCGGATTGACTTTTAAACCACCGACATCAAATACAAGTTTTTTTCTACCAGTGATGTGAAATGTCCCGTTTGCATCCATATGCCCCAAATCACCCGTCCGAAAAAACCCGTGCTCTTGCAATGGAATTCGCTCGCCATGATTGCGCAAAATTGCCTCGCCCATTGCGTTGCTATGCACGGCGATTTCTCCTTGTACCCCCACGGGGACATCGATTAATTCCTGGGTTTTGGTTGGCTGCACAATTCGCACAGTCACGCCTGCAACGGGGCGTCCACCTTGACCACGATCAAGCCAAATTGTTCCTGTTTCGCTCGCTCCGTACAAATCAACAACCGTCACGGCAAATGCGCGCTCAATAATCTGTCGCGTGGCAGGCTTGAAATGAGTTCCCGCCACAACAATGCTTCGCAGAGAAGGAGCGACAGGCAAATGCTGCGCCAGAATTTCCGCGGTGGTTGGCACAAGACACACCGCGGTTGCACCACTGGCCAACTGCTCTACGGCGGTTGGAATTGTAAATGCATCAAATGCCCGAACGCATGAGCCTGCAAGAATTGGCGCAAGAACTGCATGCTCAAATCCATATGCGTGCGCCATTGGAATAAATGACGGAGAGCGCCCTCCTGCAACAGCAAGACCCTCTTGCACAAGCGTGGTTGCAACTCGATCAATCGCATCCGCGCAACGAAAAACAAATCGTGGAAATCCAGTTGTGCCTGAAGAAAGCAAGACCGCGCCAATGGGATCATGCGCATGGTTTGAACTTGCTAACTCACTTTGGGCCATGCGCACGCTCGCCTGATCAAACACAAATATTTTTCCTATGTCCGATTCAATTCTCTGAACGGTTGCGCGTGGCATTGGAAATGGAACGAGCACGGGAATCCTTCCTGCACTTGCGATTCCAAGAAATGCGCACCAAAAATCACTGCCAGAAGGAATATGAACGGCGACACAAACTCCTGGGTCCGTGATTTTTTCCACCGCCGTTTGAATGCGCGCGGCTCGATCTTGAATTTCCAACCATGTATTGGTCCGCCCATCACAATCAATAATCGCAACACTATTGCCGTGATTTAGGCAGTGTCTAGAAAGCGCTTGCAAGATGAGACGCATAAAATTTAGGCTTTGCTTGGCGCGGAAAGTTGCAATTTAAAGGGACGCACACGCGCCGCGATCGGTCGATAACGCTGGACAAAACACATTGTTCGCAACGCCAGACATCGGGCGGCAACGCCTACTGGTATGTGATCGATTTCTCCAGCAAGCATGGTGATGAAGGCTCGCTCAAGACTTTTTGTCCTTTTGGGAGAGAAGAGCAAATCCCTAAATCCAGAATCATAAAACCCTTCGACTAGTCGGAATGCGCGGTTGGTAATTCGCCGTGTCCATGCGTCATGTCGCATGCGTTCCGTGAGGGAGCGCCCACCTCGGCAAATACGAATCACTCCCGCCGCCGCATGTTGCGCTCCCAAAAGTCCAAGTGTGAGCCCAGTAGACCAAACTGGATCAAGGAACGCTGCGGCATCACCTATCAAGAAATGTCCCGGCCCCGCGAATGGATCACAACGATACGTAAAATCGGAGATTGTGCGATTGCGCTCTGGACCAATTGCGTTGGCCATGCGTTCACGCAAAATGGGAGTACGATCAATTGCCCAGCGCAACCGTTGGTCCGCGGGAATTTCAAGCGTGGTGTGCAAAGATTCACGTGCGACAAATCCAACACTTGTTCGCGTGTCATCCAGGGGAATCATCCAGAACCACCCTTCCTCCGCCATGACCAGACCAAAACAATTCGCGCCCTTGCCACTGGGGCGAACAACATTCTCAAAATGCTCAAAATAAGCCACATTACGTAAGAATGAATGGAACCTTCGCTGCGACATTTTACGACCAACCGCGGTCGCTTGGCCACTTGCATCAATCATCCATCGCGCGCTCATCCGCCCTTGATCTGTCTCCACTTGAACATCGCCATCTTCAAGTTTCAAAATTGTTTGGACAGCGCAAGAGGTATGCACCACAGCGCCAGACTCGCGGGCGGTTTCCAGCATCATCTGATCCAGATGAACGCGCGCCATATTGAAAGTTTCTTTATCGCCATTTCCAAATGTGTCGCGAAAGTAAAAATACTGTGGGCCATGACGAGAATCACCCATGGTGATCTCCACGCCAACTTTGCGCGCGTGTGGCAACGCAAGACATTTTTCAAGAACTCCCAGGCGGCGCAAAGCCTGCTTGGTGCGCGGAAGAAAACTTTCGCCAATACGAAATCGTGGAAATTCTGATCGATCAAGCACGACCACATCAAGACCGGCACGCGCCAACTCAATCGCAGCCGCGCTTCCAGCAGGACCCGCGCCAATCACCAAGCAATCATGCTTGTGCGCCGACGACATCGCAGACTCCTTCAATTTCAACTCGCAAGTCGCTTCGACATAACGGCGAATGCAAAATGCGCTCGATATGTACACCAAAATACAACGCCGCCAATTCTTGAACCCTGTCCATGTCCGCGCTATCTCTGACATAGATTTGTAAAGATCGCCACAACCCAGTCGCCTTGGCGGCAAGAGCGAGCGAACGTAAATTGTGAATAGTTTCTTCAAACTGCAGATCGATTGAAGACTCATGCAGCGTGTCTTCCCCTACAACCGCCGCCGTTCCAGAAGCAATCAATGTGTTCTGCGCGATCACTGCGCGCACAAATGCTGGAGACACTGGACCAAATCGATTTGAGTAAAGCCACGCTGGCCGCTGACGAGTGTTTTCAAGAGAGACAATTTGACCTGGAATCCAAAGCGCATGGATCACAAGAGCGGATCCGGAATGTCCAACACAGGTGCTCGCAGGAAACGATGTCACCACTTCTGGAAGCGTTCTATACGCGCTTGTTCGGCCTTCATTAAAACGCATATACCGCTGCAGAAAATCGCCATCACAATCGGTGGGCCTAGGCAAAAATGCCCACAACCTACATGGACAACTTGGCATTTCCAAAAATGCCGAAAGAATGGCCTCGCGTGCGGCTACGGCAAGCCGTTCACCGGTAAGTTCATCCGCTTGCACGCGACGAGAAACCAAAATAGTTTTTGTAACTTCGAATGATCGTGTCCACGACGGAAGATCTTGACGCGGATCGCCGCTTGCAATCCATGATCGCGTAAGCATTGGAGCAACCACTGGAGGATGTACTTTAGAATAATTCCCCATACAAGTGCATCCAATATAGCAAACAACTATTTCAACAGTTGCTTGTGCTGCGCGGTAGACAGGCTCCAACACGCGCCGTGAGGATCAGACGCCAACACAACGACTGAGTCTTGAGGATTCGCACGCAATGTATCGCTTACAAAGAGCGATGCGAATGCAGACACACAACCAAGTTCAGTACTTCCCACCCGCATCACAGAGGGATCAAGGATTGATATGTTTCGATCCAACGGTGATTGACTTGTGATGTGCGCACCGACACATGCTCGCCCTAATTTCAAAGCCTTGAACAAAGCGACCTCTGCCTCCAGTGTCGCAGACTTTCCAGTTGCTCCAATGCACTGCTGAATTTCAATCGCACTTCGGCCGCACGGTAATACTTCATTCGATCTCTTCTCAAGCAAAACAGCAATTCCAGATGATCGAAATTGCATTGATTCCTCAGCGCAATGAGACAGAATTCGTTCAGAAACTGGATGGGCTTCCTCCGCGGCCACAATGATTGCGCGTGGCCATGAGTTGGTAGTGATCTTGGCTGCAGCCAAGGAGATCGCCTCCAACGCAGCGGTTCGTCGACCAATCACACTCAGACTGGCGGCGCGAATTCCAAATGCAATCGAACAATGCGCGCTTCCAACATTTGGAACGCTTTGCGCAAAAAGCATTGGATTTGCAAGATCAATTCCAGAGCGAAGCAAGTCGCGGTAATACTCGATAGTGAACTGCGGAGTACCCGTCCAATTTGCGGCGATGAGCGGCGTGTCGCGCAGTTCATCCGGAGTAAGCCCCGCAGTTTCCACAAGATCGCGAATAGCGGCGATCATAATTTGTGGAAGGATTGCAAGGCGACGGGTTTGAATCCGATCAAGCATTGGCGCGAGAATGGCTTCGGTGAGTTCGCCGCACGTACCCGGTTCCTGCGCTTGCTTCACGAGTTGCTTGATGCCGCGACCCGCGGACGAAATTGCGCCAACGGCAGTGATACATGCACGCTGCGGTTGGACGTTTTGTTCCTGGCTCAATATTTGGCGATCATGCTGTTGTGGAATCATGGCGCACTGAACGCGGATTGCGGCATTGACTCCGCCAAATCCCGCGGAGATCGCCACGATTTCCTGAGGCACTTCTTTGCGACACTCGCCTTGCAAAAGCTGAAGATCTCCAAACGCATCGTCATCCCATATGGTGTCCGCCGAAGTTGGTGTGCATCCGTTTTGCGCGCATGCAAGCGTTGCGATCAACTCCAAAACACCTGCGGCGCCAAGTGGATGACCAAATCTGCCCTTCAGGGCGATCACTGGAATGTTTGGCAAACGCCGTCCAAAAACACTTCGGAAGGCTTCGTACTCAGCGGCATCATTCGCAAGTGTTCCAGTCGCATGAGCTATCAAAAGATCGGGCGGCCGTAACACATCAACAACTTGTGAAAGCGCAAGGGCGACGCCAGTTCCTTGGGGATGCGGCTGTGTGAGATGATGCGAATCACTTGTCTGTGCTGTCGCCATGATGGATGCAATTATTTTTTTAGGATGCGTCAGAATTGCGTCTTCCATGCGCCGAAGCAGAAGCAATCCAACGCCTTCACCTATTTTCATTCCGTCACGGTCCTTGCTAAACGGACTCACTGCATTTGCGGCAATTAATTGAAGCGCAGCAAATCCGCCGTACGCGAACTCCGAAATCGGATCGTATCCGCCTGCGATTACCCAATCGACCGCACCCGCTTCCAACAGACTGCATGCGTGCGAAATGGCCGAAAGGCCGGACGCGCATGCGCACGAAACCGTGAGGGTCGGACCAGATATTCCAAGATCTTGAATTGCACTTCCTAAGACTGCCGACGCAACAGTGCGCGCATAATGCTTGTCACTTTGGTCGGCACGCCCCGACGCTTCCCGACGCAGTCCCTCACCACAATGACGCATGCCCGCAAGCGTTGTTCCCAGCACAATTCCCCAACGATCCGGACGAAGCGTGATCGCTTCTCGCTCCACGCAAGTCAACAACTCCGTGAATGAATGTTTGAGCATGTATTCGGCACGACAATCTCCACCATATGACATTGAATTTGGAATTTCACCCGCACCGCAATAATTTCGCGGCATTTGCTCAAGATGCTTTGGAGATCCAATACCGACAACCCCCGCGCGCAATGCGGCGACATGGTCCGCGACATTTGTTCCAAGCGCACTTTGCGCAGCCATCCTGATAATCGCTATGGGTTTCATGAAGTTGTGCGCCATGACAATGTGGACGCGATAAACAACATGACACAATTTATTGCGATCAGAAGCGAGATTTGCGTCATTGCGGCGCCACCGTCCATGGCACGCGCGCACGCGATCGTGGTCCAACCAGTGAATACCCAATTGGAAAGCCACGAAAATGAAGGCGGTAATAATTCCAACGGAACAATACCGCCACCAAGCGCGCCCAGAACAAGTGTTGCCACAGGCGCGATGGTGGCAAAACGGGCGCGCGAACGGCACAGCCCCGCAAGTGTGACCATGAATGTTGCTATCGCGATTGCCCCCAACATCATGGCCATTGCCATCCAAAGTGGCGCCAATGGAATGATGTTGAACAATATCGCCGCCACAAAAAGAGTGATCAACATTTGCACAAATCCGATTATGGAAAGTGCGGCGATGCGCGCCGCAGTTTGTCGGCGGCGCGAAACACCAAGCGAACACATTCGGTCGACCACGCCCATTTCTTCATCAGCTAGACCTCTTGAAACCAACGCGGCCATCGCGAACAACACAAACAAAACGGGAATGGCGGATGCGCTTGATCGCAGTAGGCGCCCTTGGACGGTGCGATCATGAATGGTCACTTCCGAATTCTTGACGGCAATTGCCTCCGCCGCCGCGGAAAGAACTAGAACTCGAAGCGCGTTGCTCATGCCTGGCAAAGGTGAGATGGACACAATCTCCACCACGGGTTTTTGTCTAGTAAAGTCGTCGCCGATATAAATGAACGCATCCACCGCAGGATTTGATTCGGCATTGAAACCATCTTTGGCATTGAAACAAATAATTTTCAATCGCTCATCATTGCGACGCATCAGCGATTCTTTGAATGCGTCGGCATCGCGCCCGCTATTTCCAACAATCGCAATGCTGAAGTGAAATCCTTGTGGTGAATCAAGATGCTGATAGAACAACGCGAACAACGCGAAGAAAATGGCTGGTGCGCAAACCGCCATGAAAAGCGTTGGCCGGTCACGGGTGAACGAGCGAAGAATTGCAAACGCAAGCGTAATCACGACTGAGCCCGCATTCCACTGAAATCTTTCAGGTTCATGAATGCCATCCATTGTTCTGGATGCGCGCGAATTGCGCGTTCCATTGCCGCAACTAAAGCGAGTTGCGCTGGATGCTTCGCTGCTTCATGAGCTGAAACAGGCTCACACGGCGCCAGAATAAATCCATCAGACCAGACACGAAACCCATTCGCGGCGCGCGCGCAAAAAGTAGGAATAATTGGCGCACCAGAAGCCGCCGACAAACGCACTGGACCAGAAGGCAAATGCACTTTGGAATCACCCAGAAATGGCATGCAGACGCCACGCTGACCAGGTAGCACAAAGTCACCATGCAAGACAACGGCTTCGTCGGCCTTAAGCGCTTCAAGCAATTCACCCCAAGCAGCAACTCCATTGGTAATGTGATGCTCAACCACCCCCAAGCGCTGTCGCATATGTTGACGAGCATGCTCAAATCTGGGCATTGGATCCGGTTGAAACAGAACGTGTACGCGACGTTCGTGTTGACACAAAATAGCCAAGGCGGGTTCAAACGCTCCCATATGAATTCCAGTGATGATCACTCCACGACCGAGCGCGCGAGCCGCGTGATATTCACTTGTGCGGTCAAGCTGGGTCACGCGCGCGCAGAGTTGCGCGGCTGAAAAATTTTGCGAGGCAAGGACATCAGCGATCAAATGCTGCATGGAACCAAGCATGGCGTAGGCGCAACGAACACGCTCCGCGCGCGATGAAAGCGGTCCCAACGCTAGCGCCGCATTTTCAATAAGACGATTTCGCCAAGAACGGACGCATATAAATGACGCTGTTTGCGCGCACAAACCAAGCGCCGGCGCACATGCGGGAAATATCTGCAGCAGTCGGTAATACACGTCATCCGTGATAAAGCGCCCAATATCCATGCGCGAAGAACTCACTGAGGCATCCTATTTTGGGTTGAGGAATTAGGAAGAAGTTGCTTCGTTAGCCGATGCAAAAATGCATTCGGCTCTTCCTGCCGAAACGCAACTAAGGGCGCACGAAATCGCACTGTCACGCGACTACGAAAGCGCGGTAAATACCGCGACCGCGGCAATGCTTTGCCGGTGCCGTCAATGCGCACGGGAATCACTTTGCAACCAGTGTGAATGGCCGTCAATGCAACTCCGGGACGAAGCGCGCCTAAAGCACCATCACTGGAGCGAGTTCCCTCTGGGTACAACACTACAGTGCTGCCCTCTTCTATCGCTTGTGTGATGACATCGATCGAGCGAATTCGTCCAACTTCTCCGCCTACAAATATCGCGCTATACACATGGACAGCTACGCCATGCATGAACCATCGCTCGAGGCGCTCTCTCCATGAGGCGTTCAGTTCTGCGGGACGAAAACGAATCTCACTTGCCACAATGCGCATTCGTTCCCTTCGAGATTTTGGGGCAGCGTGAAAGAGAATGGATGTATCAGTATGACTTTGATGATTTGCGGCTAGCACCAAAGGCTCGCTACCTGCCAGTTCAAGCATTCCACCTTCATTGATAATTTCAACCGTTGAAAAAGTTGCAATGCGAAGTGTCCAATGCAAAATTCTCTCAAGCACGTTCCATAACATTACGGCGAGATCTCCGAGGCTTGGCTGAATTCAATTTCAATCGAAGTGGTTCCTTCGCCAATATCAAAAGCGGAACGATCCCAATCCGGTGGCTGGAAATGTGTTCCACCATTTGAAATTCCCCATGGATCAATTGGAATGCCAAATCCATTTCTACGAAGTTTGCCGCAATTGGTAATGTCATAAAACGCAGACACGGAAAATTCGCCTGTTGGAAGGTGCTGAATAATGCAAGGTTTATCTGCGTTTATTGCTGGAATTAAAGCGGAACGCATCCACATTCCGTCCTTCATAAAAGTATCCTTGCCGCCCCAAAGAGCGACACAAATTGTGCCCTCGCTTGCGTGTGCGGGAAGTCCATGAAATGTGATGACCAGTATTGATGTGCCAGTTCTATGTAAGTCAAGGCTTTGAGAGGATCCGCTTTTTTTGACAGTTGTACATGCGCTCAACATAAAACAGCATCCCGCGATGAACCAAAGTGTTCGCCAATCCATTCGGACCGTTCTCTTGTTCATACGAGAATTGTTTCTTGAAGAGGCAAATGATTTCCATTAGTTGACGAGTTCAGCCATTGCGTGTCGTGGGTGGACAACAGAATGGCGCAACCAGATCGCGCCCGTTGCTGAATTGCCGCCCACAATTTTGAGCGCCCTTCTGTATCTAAAGACGCTTCTGGTTCATCCAGTAAATACACAAGGCTGTCTCTGGAAAATACGGTCGCCAGAGATGCGCGCTTGACCTGTCCGACTGACATCTGAGAAATTGGAACTGAAGCCAAGGCAGCCATTCCAAATTGCTCGATAGCTTCTCGTGCTCGTTTTTCACGATCGCAAATTGGAGTGCCTGCAAGCTTCTGCGTGAGAGCAATGTTGGTCAATAAATCCGTGCCCCCCATAAGACCACCTTGTTGCGGAAGATATGCAATCGCTCCTTGGGTACGATCGCACCAAGCTCGGCCCGAATTTGGCTGAATCGCGCCGACAAGAATTCTAAAAAGAGTTGTTTTTCCGCAGCCATTAGTACCTTTAATCACGCCAACTTCTCCACAATGCAACATCTTGGAGAACTCACGCAGCACCGGACGCGAGCCGTAACGAAATGAAACTTTTTCGCAATGCAATAAAGGCCGGCCAGTCATTTTTTGCATAGTCAGAGATGGCCGAGCGCAAAGTACAAAGCGCGCGCCAATCCTGCGCGAAAAATGAATGTCTGTCAGCCCAGCCGCTTCGGCAAACGCTTCGGCTTCTTCAATAGTGAAGCCGCGCCTGACACTTTGTACCGCATCGCGACGAACTACACGCGGGGAACCGAGCGCCGTCAAGTGCGCGCCAATAATTCCAACTGGACTTCGCAAAAGATCGTTCCAAAGAATCAATTTTGAAGCGCACAAACTCATCGTTTGAAGCGCTTGCACAACTTCTGAGTCGCAAAGGTGGTGCAACATTAAAGAGGAATGCGCCACATCAAAACTTTTTGAGACGATATTTGAAGTCGCATTCAAAATATCGATCTGCTGAAACGTCATTCCATTGTTCGAACCTGATTCACGGCACATACGCACAATGTCGTTATTGCGATCAGTTGCATGGACGCTGAGATGCCAGTCTTTGGCGCCAGTAGTCGCAATGGCAGTGCGAGCTATGTCGCCAATGCCCGCACCAAAGTCAATGAGTGAAATGGTGGAATTGGACACTGGCTGAAGCCGTGCTTCAATTGCATCAATGAGATGCTGTGCGGCATGAGTAAGCGCATTGAAACGGCGCAATAAACGAAATTCGGCCTGTAAGACCGTCAAATTAGGCTGCAATGCATCCATAGATTCACTGACAGTAGATCTAGAGGTCGATGGGTACGTCTGCATTGGAATTACATTTCAGATACTACAGAAGCCGCTGACAAATTTACATTTGGTCACAAATGAACATTTCGCCAACGGTACTGAAATAAGACAAGTCAACCACTCGATATATTTGTTTGACAAAGTTCGATTGAGAATCCTTCGCTGAGTTTTAAAGTTGCCGAAGATTTAGGGTGTCGTCGGCTTGTAAGCACTCTTGGCCGCCGGAACAACAATTGGCGCTCGCGTGGGAAATATTCCATACACGAGTTGGTCCACTTTCTCGTTCGCTTTGATGAATTTGCTAAATATGAGCCCCCCACCACCAGTTGCGTCGTACACACCATCACCAATTTTTTTACCGGCCTGAAAGACTTCGAGACGGGCATAACTCATATAAAGGTCAATGTCCCAACTCCAATTTGCGGTGTAGGTCATAGCCAAGGGCAACGAATCATAATTTGTTCCCTGCGGCAGAGTCTCCACAATGAAACCGCAACGCTCTAATGATTGCGCCACAACATTGTTGAACTCTGCAAAGCGTACGGCATCATTGCGAATAAGAGAGATTCTATTGGCTCTTGCAGAGAGAATATCTGCATTGACGGGGTGAACGTCCTGCTTAATAGAACAGGCTGGCAATAACAGCACATTGAAACTTGCCAATATGACAGCCATGGTACGCAACATGCCTTGACGCAAAAAGCATTGAAAGGCTAAACAATTTACACCCTGGAGGTTTTTAGTTGTGAATTGCATTGCGTAATCTAATTCATTTATAATCATAGCATTTGGTCGCCTTGGTAAGTAGCGCATATTCGACTATGCACCCACTCATGCGCTCAAGCCAAACGAATTTTCTTTCGCCAGTAATTACATTAATAACAACTCAAAATATCATCAGTATCTCAATAGCGGCAACTCGGGAACCCGCTATCTTTTGCGCATGCCACACACGCAACCCATCCAACTTAACGGCGAGCCGCTCACCATACGCATGGTTCACCAAGTGGCGCGACTTGGCCGCGTCGCAACAATTGGCGCCACTGGCCGCGCGAATCTTTTGCGCGCGCGCGAAGCCGTGAACACGGTCGCCGCCGGCAACACCGCCGTGTATGGAATTAACACGGGCTTTGGTTCACTGGCCCATGTGCGCGTGCCCGCGGATCAATTGCGGCAACTGCAACACAACATTGTTCGCTCGCACGCGGCGGGCGTGGGCAAGCCGCTGCCAACAGATGTTGTGCGCGGCATGCTGGTCATTCTTGCCGCAAGTTTGTGCCGCGGCCACAGCGGCGTGCGCGTGGAAGTGGTCGAGCGCATTCTGCACATGCTGACGCACGACATTACGCCGGTGGTTCCAGAAATCGGCAGCGTTGGCGCCAGCGGTGATTTGGCGCCGCTTGCGCACGCCATGCTTTCAATACTTGGCGAAGGCGATGTGATTGTTGCGGGCAAAACAATCAGCGCCGCGGCCGCATTGAAATCCGCAAACTTGCAACCGCTGCAACTTGAAGCCAAGGAAGGTCTGGCGCTTCTCAACGGCACGCACCTTATGGCATCGCGCGCCGCGCTTGCCTTTGAGGAAATCGACGCACTGCGTGGCGCCGCCATCAACGCCGCCGCCATGAGCATGGACGCGTTCTTGGCCAGCCACTCTCCGCTTGACGAACGCATTCATATTGCGCGCAATCAGCCTGGGCAAATCACCGTGGCCGCCGCCATGCGCGGACTTCTTGCGGGCTCCAATATTCCAGCCTCGCACAAGGACAATGATCCGCGCGTGCAAGATCCATACGGTCTTCGCTGTGCGGCGCAAGTCATTGGCGCGGCGTTTGATCAACTGGATAGCGCGCGCCTTGTTGTGGAGCGCGAGCTTGGCGCCGTCACCGACAATCCGCTTGTTTTTGTGCATGATTCCGGCGCTTTTGATATTGTCAGCGGCGGAAATTTTCACGGCATGCCGCTGGCGCTTGCCATGGATCAAGCCAAGATTGCGCTGTGCCACATTGCGGGCATTAGCGAGCGCAGAACATTTTGGGTGCTGTCTGGCCACGACACAGTGAATCGCGTGAAGCCGCACCTTGCGACAAGTCCTGGTCTTGAAAGTGGCTTGATGATTACGCAGTACACCGCCGCCGCGTGTTGCAATGAATTGCAAACTTTGGCGCACCCCGCGAGTGTTGGAAATGTTTCCACCTGCGGCGGCATAGAGGATTACAACTCGTTTGGTCCCACCAGCGCAACGCAACTTGCGCGCTCGGTGGAATTATGTCGCAGCGTGATCGCGATTGAGTTGTATGTCATGACGCAAGCGCTTGAGGCGCAGCGGCCGCTTCGCTCGGGTGCTGGCGTTGAAGCCATGCACGCGTTGGTGCGCGCGCGCGTGAAGCCGTTGTCGGGCGATCGCAGTCCCGCGCCTGATCTTGCGGCGATTATTGAGTTGATCGCTTGATGAATGAGCATTCAAACAACGCAAAAAATATCTGGACCGTCATTGGCGCCTCCAGCGCGGGCACGCTGATTGAGTGGTACGACTTTTATATTTTCGGAAGCCTGGCCACCATCATCGCTAAAAATTTCTTTCCGCAGACCGACCCCACCGCCGCGCTGTTGTTCACGCTGGCCACATTCGCCACCGGATTTGTGGTGCGACCATTTGGCGCGATCGTGTTTGGCCGCATCGGTGATTTGGTTGGTCGCAAACATGCGTTCTTGGTCACGCTGCTCATCATGGGTTTCAGCACCACGCTTATTGGCGCGCTTCCAACCTACGAACAAGTTGGAGTATTGGCGCCCATTTTACTTTTGGCGCTGCGGCTTTTGCAAGGCCTTGCGCTTGGTGGCGAGTATGGCGGCGCGGCGACCTATGTGGCCGAGCACGCGCCAACTCATCGACGCGGTTTCTACACCTCATTTATTCAGACCACGGCAACGCTTGGATTGTTCGCGTCGCTGGGAGTGATTCTGTTGTGCCGCTTGGAATTAGGCGACTCCACTTTCACGGCATGGGGTTGGCGCATTCCATTTCTACTGTCGCTGGTGTTGGTGGCGTTCTCTTATTTCGTGCGCAGAAAATTGCATGAGTCACCCGTGTTTGTGGAATTAAAAAACTCTGGAAAGGCTTCAAAGCAGCCGCTTCGAGATAGTTTTTGCAACCGTGCAAATTTACGCCTGGTGTTGATCGCGCTCTTCGCGGCCACCATGGGCCAAGGCGTGGTCTGGTACACGGGCCAGTTCTACGCGCTGTATTACATGCAGACCGTTCTAAAAATCGACTTTGTGCTAGCCAACAAAATCATGGCCGTGGCGCTGCTTATGGCCACTCCATTCTTTGTGGTGTTTGGCGCGCTCAGCGACCGCGTGGGTCGCAAGCCACTCATGATGCTTGGATGTTTTCTAGCACTCATCAGTTGGATACCTATTTATAAAGCCATGACTGTGGCCGCCACGCAAGACGGCGGACCAGATGCGACAACATTAACGCTGCTGATATTCGCGCAAGTGTTTTTTGTAACGCTGGTGTATGGACCCATCGCTGCGTTCCTGGTTGAAATGTTTCCCACGCGCATCCGCTACACATCCATGTCGCTGCCCTATCACATTGGCAATGGCGTGTTCGGTGGATTGGTTC
>CANJIC010000004.1 GCA_947474205.1 Planctomycetaceae bacterium
CGCGCGCGCGCCTGCTCAATCAATCGCCCAATGCCCAACGTTGCGTTGCGTCCCTCTTTATTGCCGTACCCTGCCAAAAGTTGAGTGGGCCAATTCAACAGCACCTTTCCATCACGCATAGGAATGGCGACTTGCTTCAGTTGCAATTGTCCTTCACTCTGCACCGCGTCTTTCACTGTTAAACCTTGAAATGCAAGCGCAGCCGCCAAGCCAAACTGTGGCGCCCACCCGTAATCGCTCTGAAAATATGGAAAAATCTGGCGCAATTTACCGTCAAATTTGTCGGGTTCCGCGTTCACCACTCCTGCGGATTTGGCGGCTTTGGCAATCAATGGAATGGGCGGTAAATCCTGTGGCGTTCCTTTGACCGCCACGTCCGGCGAAAATGTATTTTCAATAGCGCGCCAACTTTGACTGCGCAACCACACCCGTTCCAGCGTTTTTTTCTCGGCAAATTCACCCATGTATTTTGTGCTCGCGCCACCACCCAACATCACGTTCACAAACTCATCAAAGTTCTTTGGCAACTTGCCTTGATTGCGCAACCGCTCCAAACTCATTAATGCCGCCAACCCTTTCAGCGCCGCTGGTCGCTCAAGCACTCTTGACTTGTAGGGTTCGACCAAACCAGCCTCTGCAATGATGACATTGATATCCCTGTCCATGCCCGCCGCGACGGCGTATGTAAATGCCGCAAGTTGCTCCTGGCCCTTGGACGTTTCCCACATGGGGTCCAACACTTTTTCTTCGCGCATGGCAATGGCAACAACGCAATTCGTCTTGCCCATAGCTTCGGATAAATCCTTATCCCCCGTCGTGTTCTCCTCTGGCTCAATAAATAAAATGTCATAGGCAATGGTCTTGGCGCCTGCGCGCGCTATTTCATCTGTTGCCTGCGCCATCAACGATCTCTTCCACGGCCAACGACCAATCGTGTCCAGACTGGCATCATCAATGGCCACCAAGGCGATTTGCTCGCCTGGGTCCTCAATTTCCCAACGACCATAACGAAACCGCAGATCAATCGTCCAATCTTCAAGCCAGCGAAACACGCCAATGGAATTCAATGCCAACACCGTTGCCACAACGGCGCACCCAATCCACACGGCGCTCCAGCGGATGTTTTTCACAATTGCAGTCTACAAAAATTTCAGTCGACAACCGCGTTCGCCGTGAATGAATTTGATATGAAAGCTCAAGACACTATGCAAACCAACATGAAATCTTGATTTACTTGCCTGATGAGAGTGTGTCGTAATCAGCTTGGGCCTGCGAGTAATTCAGTTGAATTGCGCTGCCGTTGGTAACAACTTCCAACATGGCTAAATTTGCTGCCGACTGAATGGTTGCGGCCTCACCCATTCTCTGCGCCACCGCGCCCATATACACCTGTTGACCACGCGTACCGGCAGCAACGGCTGCATCGCGGGCAGCGCCCACGGCATCCGAGGCGTTCTTTACATATTGATTGTGCTCGCCAACCAACGTTGCGACCGCTGCAAGAGCATCCGTTGCAACCTTGGTGGTGTTGGCGCCCACAATTGTTGTAAAATCTTGAAGATATTTAGTAGCAGTAGCCTGGCTGTTGGTAAATCTTTCATTAAATGTCGTGCTTGACGCACCTGCGTTGGAAATTGCATTCGCTAAATGTGTTTCGTAAGAAGCGGTCAAACCATGTATCGCTGAATTCGCATTGTCCACATTGTCGTGATGCCCGGAGATCTGCTCCAAGGTCGTTTGAGCCTTCTGTTGAATGGAATGATCGCCTGTATAAAGTGAATTTAAGTCCCTCAATCCATTTAAATCCGAATCCAACTCTGATTGGAATTTACCGTCGGCAAACAACTGATCAAATTGGCCCTTGAACACATTCGAGCTTTCTACATCAATCACGCTCTGTGAATGGAAGCCCATCAGTGTTCCAACTGCATAATTGCCTTGACTATCCGCAACGCCAAATTTGCTTTGCATGAAGCCCACTTGTTGTGTCATGATGTACAACTGCCCATCAATTTCCAACTTGTTAGCGCTACCATCTTCAAGCTGCTCCAAGGCCGCAGTGGAATCGTCCCAAGACAAACGAGCCAACGCCACAATTGCACCTGAGTCAATTCCAGCTGCAACCACTTGCGGTCGGGCGTAGTCGCTGAAACTCCCCCAGGCAAATTGATTATTCGCAACGTTGAAATTCTCCATGATTTGCTCTGCCAATTCCTTGATGCCATCGGGTCCGTCAGGCGCAGCGGAACCGTCCGGGTTCTTTCGCTCCTTGGTCAAATACGCGATCGATTCCAAACGAATTCGCACCGCATCCAAGTATTTCAATTCCTCGGCTTGGAACAATTCCTGTGTCGCCCGACTACTGGCGTTGTTGTAATTGTCACGCGCGGTTTGCGCCGCCGCTAATCCTAATTGCACGTGAACAGCGGCGGAATTCACCACCCCCGCAAGTTGCGCATACGCATCCTTTGACTGGGCGCTTGTGGAAGCACCAATTAAATTTTGCAAGTTGCTTAGGAACACATTTAACTTTGCAAATTGATTTGTAAATGCAGTGGTGTACCCCACAGAAAATGCGCTACCAGTACTCAACCCATCCAACGCCAGCTGGGCCACGTGTAAATGTCCATACGAATCTTGGACGCTATGAAATGCTGTCTGAACACTCGAATTGAGTCCCACAGCAATACCCAACTTTGTTCTTGCACTTTCGCTCAGTGACCAGAGACTATTTGTTGCGCCATTCAACAATGCTCCGTCTGTGAAAGCCGCAGTCGAAATGACGGCATCGCCGAAATTGTCCTTGGCATCGCTGGAATCTTCATTATTGAAGTAGCGGCTGGGATCAAAGCTGATCGAGTTCAACTTGGTATCCGATGTTAAAAGATCCGCTGCGGAGGAATTTTTTAAATTATCCAACATCGCGCGCGCGCCAATGTCTGAAGTGAATCCATAGGTGAAGCCATCGCCTTTTCCTGCACTATCAGATCCATTCCACAATGTGTTCAAGTCCAACAAAGATTGTGTCCATTGACCAGTCTCGTAAACCCTAAAGTTATTGTTGAACCTCTCCAAATCACCATTGCTTAATCCTTGATTGGTCTGAGCATCCGTATTCAATAAAGAAAGGCCCTGCTCGGTAGATTGCGCTTCGGGCTGATACAGCGAATAACCGGACCCACTTTCTTCGCCCCCACCTGTCTCAGAAGCCAAGACAAGCGCGGTGTCAACAGCCTCTTCGTTTGCTTCACTGGCCTGGGTCTGCTGAATTTGCTGGGTATTTGAGCTTGGATTCGCGCCCGAAACGCCTTGCGCAACTTGCTGCTCAACATCGGATTGACTCGCATAGGTTCCCGCGATGGGTGGCGGACCAATTGTGCTGACCCACGCGTTCTGCACGGGATCTTGCTTGCCGGATTCTGATGAAGTCTGGCCTTGACCGGACACAAAGTATGACATGTTGGCGGCGATGTATTTCACTTCGATCGCGTTTATGGTGTTCGTATTCGCGCCAGCAATATCAACGCCCTTGAGCGGTCCAGAGGCAAGAGCGAAACCTGTTCCACGAACTGACAACGTGGTTTGTGGCGTGACCACTTTGAAGTCATTCGCAAATCCAACATGATCAACTTTAAAATCCGCGCGTCCACTTTTAACCGTGGCCAACGTGCGTAGGGTTTGGCCATCTTGGACAATCTCCGGCAATTTAAAAGTTGTTCCCGAATCCACCAAAATGGTGGCGTTCTTTCCAACCCGCAATGTGGAACGACTCTTTAAGCCAGTTCGAATTTCCGCGCCTGCGCTCAGAAGGTCATTGACTTTCGCCTCGGTCCACGCGGAATCCTCGCTCTTTCGCCAACGAACCTTGCCCTGCACATCCATGAAGATGGCTTGCAACTCAAGCACGTCCGCACCGTTGGTGGCTGGAGCAATTTCCGCGGCAGGCGCAGCTTGGGTCATATCATCCGCCCACGCCTTTTGCCCAACGGAGGCAACAGCGAGAGTCATAGCCAGCGTGAATGTTCCGCCAATTAAATTGACTTTATTTGTTCGTTTCATAGCGTCCACACTTTCATATAGCATTTACTCTTTCCAAACTGATTTAGACCTTGGATATTCAAAATTTCAATATCCATTCTGGTAATTATCAAATTCAAATTCTAAAATGCAAGTCATATAACTATTTCTATAGCGAACTTGGGGAATCAGCGGTATTTGGCTCTTAAAATAGGCTGGATGGCGGTTTGGGGGTAGCCAAATTAATAGGTTCTGGGAAATCATCGACAGGGTTGATTGGCTCAATGTGAGGTGCCCCATTGGGTTGGGTGCCTGGCTCAAATGCTGGCGGTACAACAAGCGGCGCCTCCAAAGGTCCAGAGGCTGGCAAACTTCCCTCTTGAATTGCAGCTTCGTTGCCTGGCGTGACGGCGGATTGACCTGCAGTTTGCTCAAGTTCAAGTTCGCCCTTTTTCATAGCCGATCTCCCGGCGATTCGTTCCAAGCGGTTCAGGTAATCAATAAATTCGCCGCCAGTCAATGATTGGTTGTCTGTTCGCAACGGAAGAATTTCCATATAGATCAATTCCTTCACGGCGTAGCGGTCCACTGGTCCAAAAATCATCATGGTCAAGCCGCCACGAATTTTCATGATGCGACAACCCGTCCCCGCCATCCAACCAATATGCGCGGCCGCGTTGGCTTGCTGATCGAATGAACTAGACAACCACTTGCGTCGAATGCCCTCGGCGACGCGGTCTTGATAATCCTTGGAGGGATCTGTTCCATCTTCAAGAATTAGAAATGCATGCAAGGCGTCGTTGTTGGTCACCGCGGGCATGTCCTCCAGCGCGTCAAGGAATTCAATTTCTTGTTGAGCCTCTGCGAACTTGTCAACCGCGGAGGATTTCATCATGTAGGGCTGGCATGCGCCAAGCAAACACACGCACGCCAGCAATGGAATGGAACTAAAACGCATAGGTCATCCCCACATAAAAAAATTGCCGAATTGCGCCTTGATCCTGGTAAAAAACACTGCTGTTGGGCATAAAAATACCGTAACGAATGTTGAAATTAATGTCGCTGTTGATGCGCCAATCAAGCGTGGTATCCACTTCGCCGCCAACCAAATTGGAACCGCCTGGCCGTGTGAGAATATTAATGGGAGCTTCGTTGTCCATTTTGGTGAACAAATATCCAGTCATACCCAATCGAAGGTCCCTAGCCCACGAAACACTTGGCAACAGATTTGTGCTGAATCCCGCCGAGGGACACACCAAATTCGCTGGATCTGGAGCCAACGCGAAGCCAGTGTTGATATAGCCCAAGGAATTGAAGGAGTGATCGTGATTTTTGGGTTCGATGCCGCCAAATGTTGTGCCACTATCCAAGCGATGTTTGTCGCCGGTTCCAGCAAGAACGGAAATATCCAAACGCGTATCCGATTCATCACGAAGCAAATAGGTGAGACCTGCAATTCCCGCCGCGGCGCTTATTTCCGTTTTCTGTTGCGCTTGGGAAAGAGTTGGGCTAGCCGCATCAAGTGAATCGGTCAACGTGGAGCCAAATTCATAGACAAATTCACCGCGATAGACCAAATTAGCCCCTAAGCTTCCAACGCTGCCAGCACCCAAATAACCACTGTTGTAATTAAATGTGGTGGGAATTGGAAATGTGCTCGTACCAAGGGTGTTTTGCTGGCCGCCGTTCTGATCGGTTTGCCACAGCGCAAATACATAAGGTTTGTGGTTGGAAAATCCTTTCCAATCAACCTTCATGCCGGAATAAATTCGCGACGTGTCAGTGTCGAAGCCAGGTCTAGACGTATCCCAATCCACGGTGTCCTGCCCCGCGGTTTGAGCGAACATTCCCTCCACGCCAAGATCGCCCAATGTCAATTCTGTTTTTATGGCGTACATGTAGTTGCTCAACACCAAGCCCTGCCCCCAAATGATGTAATTGCGCCCACCTTTGACCACAAGATTGAAATTGGTTCTTTCAGTTTGGGAGGCGTGGGTAAATCCTGCAAGATCAAATTCGCCCCAATAAATTTCGCCGATTGGATTTTGCCAACCACGCTCCTTTGCGTCCGGGTCTAAATAGCGGCTGCCGTTGGTGTCCCATTCGTTGTACAAAAAACGCAGACGACCAAAGAAGCGCAAGCCGCCATCAAGCTCGGCACGCAGAAACAAGCGCACATCAGGCGTGGTCAAATATTGACTTTGACTACGTGAGTTTTGAATCATGTTGTAGGCGTAGCGAAATGTTCCGCCCGCATCCAAAATCATTCGTTCGGAGATTGGCGTTTCCTTGAAGTAGTCCTGGCGATATTGCGCGTCCTCGGAATTCAACTGGCGTTGAAGATTGTTCGCCAAGGCGTTCACATTTTGCGCCGAAGCATATTGAACCACACCAGCAAGTGCGCCAATAATCGCGATCACAAGTCCATTTGTCATCTCGCAGAATAATAACCGCATTCATACATTCAGCGAGTAGACATGCGCATAGTGGATTGAAAAGCAAATAAACAAAGGTTTGCCCTTCGATTTCACAATTCCCATTGGCAGCGCGAAAACCTTAGCGCACATTGATTGGCACATACACCTGCTGATGCGGACCAATGTATGCGGCGTTTGGCCGAATTAATCGGTTGCCATCAAGTTGCTCAATGCAATGGCCAGCCCAACCCGCGATACGGCTCATGGCGAACATGCATGTAAACAAATCAAGGTCAATGCCGATGGAGTGATATGTGGTGGCGGAATAAAAATCCACATTGGGATAGATGCCCTTGGCGGCGACTTCCTTGGCCATGATTTCCTCAATGCGGCGGCTCATTTCAAACAAGTTCAGGTTGCCAGTGTCGGCGGCGACTTGCTTGGAGAATGTTTTTAAATAGGTGGCGCGCGGGTCAATGGCTTTGTACACGCGGTGGCCAAAGCCCATGATGCGGTCGCGCTTGCGCAGTTTTTCCGCGATGTAGGCGTCCACATTCTCAATGGTTCCAATTTCATTCAGCATGATCATCACTTCTTCATTGGCGCCGCCGTGCAGCGGACCCTTCAGCGTGCCGATGGCGGTGACCATGGCGGAATACATGTCGCTCAGAGTTGAAATGGTCACGCGCGCCGCGAATGTGCTGGCGTTCAAGCCGTGATCCGCGTGCAAAATCAAGCACACATCAAGCGCTTTTGCCATGGACGCCGTGGGCTTGGCTCCGTTAAGCATGTACAAGAAATTTTGCGCCATGGTCAGCGATCCATCGGCGTCCACAATTGGCTTGCCTTTTCTATGGCGATCAAAGCCAGCGATAATGGCAGGTGTCTTGGCAAGCAGGCGAATAGCCTTGCGATTGTTGGCCTCGATGCTGTCATCCTCCACTTCGCTGTCAAACAAAGAGAGCGCGCTCACAAGCGTGCGCAAGACATGCATTGGTCCAGCGTCGCGCGGCATTTCACGAATAAGATTGACCAGCGTTTGCGGCAGCGCGTACTCAGCTCGAAGCTGATCGCAAAATGTGTTCAACTCGGATTGGGTTGGCAGGCGACGGTTCCACAGCAAGAACACCGTCTCTTCAAATGTGCTGTTGCGCGCAAGCGCGTCAATTTCAATTCCGACATATTCAAGAACGCCTCGGCCGCCGTCAATGAATGACATCTGCGTTTCCGCCGCGACGGTATTTCCAAGGCCTTTGTCAAACGTGGGGGTTGCTGAAGTTGTTGGTGTTGCGATACTCATGTTGGGTCTCTCAAGATTGATGGAAGATCGTAGTCTATTGGCATGGAAAATCGAAGCGGTAAATTGAAAACATTGGTGAAAATTTGCGGGCTTCGAACCGTCGATGACGCCCTGCGCGCCGTCGAACTTGGCGCGGACGCCGTGGGATTTGTGGTGGCGCCTACTTCGCCGCGGCACATCGACTTCCAAATGGCCCTTGAAATCGCCAGCCATATGTTGTCACACAGTCATGCGCACAAAAACGCGCATTCTTCATCTACTTCAGCAAATAACCCCTCCTTGGCGAACACGTCGACTCCAGTCCTGGTGATTCGTAGTTGGTCCGAAGTCCCCTTTGAGCAATTGCAACACTGGCCAGGGAGCATTCAAGTCTATGAGGCCATGGGCGGGCCCAATCGCAAACGCATTTTTGCTTGTTCCATTGACGAGACAAACACTTTGCAACACTGTCCGCATGAACAGATCACAGCTCTGTTGATGGATGCCCCCAACGCTGGCGCTGGTGATGGCTGGAATTGGAGCCGTCCAAGTTCGTCGTGGACAAACCAACTGCCGCTTATTCTTGCCGGCGGTCTTACGCCTGACAATGTTGCCAAGGCGATTTCGCAAACGTACCCTTGGGCGGTTGATGTAAGCAGCGGCGTGGAAAGTTCGCGCGGCGTGAAGGACTTCACAAAAGTGCGCGACTTCATACAGGCGGCGCGCGGCGCGCAATCGAAATTGACCGCAAGTTTTGCAAGCGAGTCAGTCACCACATTTAAGCAACTATAATTGACACACGCAACGCAACTTAAATGTTGATTCTGTTTTGCATAGGCACAAAAATTCAGCGTGCTATGCGCGTTCCAACATTCCAGCCAAGCACCGCATCACGCGGCGCCGCGGTGAATATCCTGCGCCAAGCCAAGTTGAACCAAATGCTTCATAGGCCCGTGCGGCTTTGTACTTTCAGCTTGCAACTTTTTCCCGGCGCTTGGATTGGCGTAACTGTTAAACACAATCGCCTTGATATTGCCCCAAATGCCTTTAAAACCAGAGAAAGTGTGATCAACAGCCGTGGCTTCATACCCGCTGTGCACCATGCAATTAGCGCACTTGGCGTTGCCGCTTTCGTGGCCGTAATTGGCCCAATCAGTTTCATCGATCAATTCTTGAAATGTGTCGGCGTAGCCTTCTTGCAATAAGTAGCAAGGCTTCTGCCAACCGAACACGTTGTATGCGGGCATGCCCCACGGCGTGCATTCATACGTGCGCTTGCCCATGAGGAATTCAAGGAACAGCGGACTCTGATTGAACTTCCAACCCTTCTTGCGATTGGAAAGAATCATCTCAAACAGTTCGTTGGTTTCTTTGCGCTTCAAGAAACCAGATTGATCTGGCGCCTTGTCGTAGGCGTAGCCTGGACTAATCATCATGCCTTCCACGCCAAGGGCCATCATTTCGTCAAAGAACTCGCGCACGGAATTTGGATCGGCGCCTTCAAAGAGAGTGGTGTTGGTGGTCACACGAAAACCCATCTTCACCGCCAGGCGAATTCCGTCAACCGCTTTTTTGTATGTGCCTTCGCGACACACCGCGAAGTCATGGTTCTCTTCTTGACCGTCCATGTGCACGCTAAAAGTCAAATATTTGCTGGGCTTGAATGTGCCGGCCTCTAGTTTTTCCTTCAAAAGCAGCGCGTTGGTGCACAGATAAATGTACTTTTTACGCTCAACTAAAGCCTCCACAATTTGCTGAATGTCGGGATGCAAAAGCGGCTCGCCTCCAGGAATGCTGACCATGGGGGTGGCGCACTCGTCGACCGCGTCCACGCATTCTTTGACCGTGAGATTGCGTTTTAGGACGTGCGCTGGATACTGAATCTTGCCGCAACCAGCGCAGGCTAGATTGCATCGAAAGAGTGGCTCAAGCATTAAAACCAGCGGATATCGCTTGCGTCCAGCGAGTCTTTGTTTGAGCACGTAACTTGCAACCGTCCACATTTGGCTAATTGGCACACCCATAATTCTTCGAGACTCCTAAAATTTCAATGATCCTTGCAAACAAGAAAACTCAGCGCATCGTAGCAAGTGTATGACCGCGTTTCCTCATGATTCCCTGCATCCATTTGCCACCAAGCACGGAGTCATTCCAATGAACAATGACACTACGATCTCCCATGTGGAGATTGAGGGCGACGAAACTTCCGATGAGAATTTAATGATCGCCCATCTCGCGGGCGACGGGCGCGCATTTCCCCTGTTGGTGGAGCGATATCGAACCGATCTTCACCGCTACTTGCAACGGTTTTTGGGATCAGCCTCCGCGGCGGATGATGTGTTCCAAGAAACGTTTTTACAGATCTATCTTTCAGCATCGACCTTTGATGTCACGCGCACGCTTCGTCCGTGGCTGTACACCATCGCCTCCAACAAGGCGCGCGATTGGTATCGCCATAAAAAACGCCGCAACGCTTTAAGTTTGGACAAGCCCATGGGGCACGGCGAAAATGAATTCACGTTGCTTGATGTTGTGGCCGCCAAAGATGGACAACCTGGTGATTCCATGTCGTCTCGTGAAGAATCAGCGCGGGTCAAGAAAGTGGTCGACGCGCTTCCTGAATTGCACCGCGAAATTTTACTCATGGCGTACTTTCAGCGCTTCAGCTATCAACACATCGCGGACATGTTGAACATTCCACTTGGTACAGTTAAAAGTAGATTGCATTCCGCCGTCGCCCATTTCGCCGATGGCTGGGCTCAAACCACTCACGAAACATCCAAGGATCACTCATGATTGGTCGCGATGACAACCACAAAATCTTAAGCGAAGAAGATCGCCGAGCGATTGACGCCTTGCTTGAGGCGGGGCTTGTGGATGGCTGCGATCGCGCCGCCAATGCTGCTGAATCCCCTGAAAACATGCGCCAAGAGGCGGCTTTATCCTTGCTGCGAAAATTAGAGGCCTATCCCGTGTCGGAGCCTGACTCGCTGTTGGTGGATTTAACCATGGCGCGTATTGCGCGCGAAGAGCGGGCGAAGCAAGATCGAATGGAAATTCACACGCCAAGTTGGGGCAAGCGAGGACAATGGGCGGATTTTGGCGCAGTGGCCGCGGTGGCGTTGCTGGCTACCGGTGTGGGCTGGCCAATCGCACAACGAATGCGTGCCGCCGCGCTTGAGCAAAATTGCGCCAACAATCTTCGCACAGTTGGGTCAAGCATTGTCGCCTACGCGGTTGATCAGCGCGGCAATCTTCCAGCAACGGCAAGTTTAGGTGGATTGTTTGAAACCCCCGCCGCTTCAAAAATGGATTGGAGCAATTACGAACACAGTGGACATTTGCTTTTGCTGGAGCGAAATGGCTACGCCAAGCACGACTCGCTTCATTGCCCCGCTTGCTCGTCAGGACCCGCATGCGGAACATTTTCATTCCGCGTGCCAAGCGTGAACACTCCATTTCGACTTCAAGTCATGGGACGCACGCCACTGGCGGCGGATGCGAACCCCGTGATTCACATGCGTCGCGTTGGCAACAAGTCGCAACTGTCACCGATAGCGTCGCAGTGCTCCATGAATCATCAACAGCGCGGGCAAAATGTTTTGTTCGCGGATGTGTCCATTGTGTGGATGGTGAGTCCAGTACTGAAGGGCGACAATATTTATTTGCCCAACGGGGTGAAAGATTCTGAATCCCTTCCTTTGTCACCGCAAGCAACCGCGGTCAACGACATCTTCTTGGCTCAATAAAGTTAAAAATTGAAAATGCCTGTATTTACAGGTATTTTTTGCTTTACCCCACTTTTCGCTTGACCAAATCGACTATTTCGTTAGACTTGTCGACCCTCAACGAAAGCGGCGAACACATATGCAAAAAGGCCATAAAGGACTACTGAAGCGAATCAAAGTGACCGGCACGGGCAAGGTGCGCTTTCATTCTCCAAATTCACGTCATCTCAAGAGCAACAAAAAGGGCACAACTGTGCAAAGTTATCGCAAGTCGCGATATCTGGGCGCAACGGACCTAATTGCTTTGTCAAAAATGCTGGGTCGCAAATTGCGAACAGCGAAACGTCCGGCTGCAACCGGCGGGAAGGATTGATCTATGCCACGCGCACGTAAAGGAGCAGCCCGCACACAAGCTCGTCGCCGCGTTCTACGCCAGGCCCGAGGTTATTACGGAACAAAGAGCCGTCACAAGCAACAAGCCAAAGTCGCCCTTATGCGCGCTGGCCGAAACGCTTGGACGCATCGACGACTTCGTCGCCGAGACATGCGTTCACTTTGGATCGCCCGCTTGACCGCGGCGTGCCGAATGCGCGACTATCGATACAGTTTGTTTGTTGGTGGTTTGCAACGCGCTGGCGTGTTGTTGAATCGCAAGATGCTTAGCGAGCTTGCCATTCAAGATCCAACCACATTTGACGTGTTGGTTGACATGGCCAAGAAGCATTTGGCTGCCAAGGCGCGCGCCGCCTAATTGCATTTCTTATTTGCACATACAACCGCCGAGCATCACGCTCGGCGGTTTTTATTTATGGATTTCAATGCGCAAGCCAGACATGGCTATAGGCGCGGCGCCAATTTTAAGCGCTTTCGCGGCGGAATTGCTTGATATTTGGGGTCGGCCCGCTGGCCAATCGTTTCAAACTATCCGGAGATTGAGTGGGCGCATGAATCATTGGAACATCGCCCCGCAATGTGGCGGCGTGCTCATTCTCTTTTCGAATGGCTTCATAGACTTCTTTGCGATGCACCGAAATGGAAGTTGGCGCGACAATGCCAAGACGAACCTTGTCGCCGCGAATGTCCACGATGACAATTTCAATGTCATCACCAATCACAATTCGTTCATCTATTTGGCGGGAAAGGACAAGCATGAAATACTGTGTGTTTGAATGAAAATGAATTCAGAGAATGTGAATAATTTTAGGCGGACACGGCACGCGCGACGGGCGATACAGACACAAGTTCATGACGAGTGGTCCAACGGCGATCCGTGAGCACAATTTGAATTCCAGTTCTGTTGGCGGGATTAATGACCAATGGCCCCTGCATGTTGGCGGTAATTCCACTTTCGCGGCGATTGACGATCACTAAAATTTCCGGCGTGGTGTCGCTGCGCAAACCAATTTCTTCGCTCTGCTCGCGGCGCATGGACACCGAATACTCCGCCGACCACAGTCGCGGATCGGTGACCACAAAAGCGACGTCGGGACTTTCAATGCTTTGCAGCCAGAAGAATACGCCGCGGTCATCTGGTTGCAACAGTGCGAATTGATGCACTCTGCCAAATCCAAGCAGACCCGCTGGAAAATGAAGGAGCCTGGAATCATCCACCTCTACGCTGCCAAATCGTGTTGTTTCAACTTGCATACGACCTCCTGTCGCCATCTTTGTAGTGATTGCGCCTGAAGGGGCACCTCGGTCATCCGTGACCGCGCAATGCAATCGGCTAGAGAGGCGTTGGAGCATGAGAGAACTGAACATTTGCAGCAGATTTCGGGATAATGGCGGCCATGCAACGCCCGCGATGGACTTCTTTGGCGCGCAACATGACGACCGTCGGCGTAGCCGCGCTTGTGTTGGTGTGCGCGCTGGGTGGATGGAGTTGCGGCTTTGAACTATGCCGCGTGTGGATATTGAGCGGTTGGAAATGCGCCGCATGGTTGCTGAGCGCGTTTGGGCTTGGCGTGTTCGCCAAGAACAAAGTTTTTGACCGTGACACAGATGGACTATCGCTTGCGTTTGCGTTTGGAATTGCAATTCTATTGCTGGTTGATCAATGGCTAGGAACACTTGGGTTGTTGGGAGCATGGCGCGGAGTGGTTGCGCTTGGCATGCTTGTGCCAGGATGGAGCGTGGCACTGCGATTGATGTTGCGCGCGTGGAAATTGCAGCCGCAAGACAATATGAATACTTTTTGGTGGTGGCCAGCGCTTGGAGCAATTGCGGCGCTGTTGATTGCCGCAAGTATTTCACCTGGCGTTATGTGGAGCACGGAATTTGGCGGATACGACGCGCTTGAATACCACTTGCAAGCACCCAAGGAATGGATGGCGGCTGGCGCGATTCGCCCGCTTGAATTTCTGGCGTATTCAGGCATGCCAAATTTTGTTGAGGGCGGATTTCTTCACCTGATGAGTTTTGCAAGCGACGCGCGCGATGGCGCGGTGGCGTGCCAGATGTTGCATGCCTGCATGTTGTTGGTTGCGGCGTTTGTGCTGGCGGATTGCGCCGCGATTTTTGCCCGAGCGTGCGGCGTGAATGAAGGAGTTGCGCGAATCGTTTCACTGTGCGCCATGCTGGCCACGCCATGGATGATTGTGGTGGGCTCGTTGGCGTACAGTGAATCAGGAATTGTGCTTGCATTTGCTTGTATTTTGAATGTCTTTGCGCGCAAACCACGGTCGCTGCCCTGGGCTGGCTTCATGCTTGGCGTGCTCATGGCGGTGTTGATTGGAAGCAAGGCAAGTTCAATCATTCTTGTGGTACCCGCGCTCATGGCGTGGCTGGCGCTGGGAATGGGGCGTGGATATGTGAATTGGAAATGCATTGCGTGGGGCGCACTGGCCATGACGATTGGTTTGGCGCCATGGCTTACGCGCAATTGGTATTACGCGGGGTCGCCATTTTTTCCATTGGCCACAAATCTGTTTGGGTTGGGTTGGTGGAGCGGCGAACAAAGCGTGCGTTGGAATCAGGCGCATGCCAGCGACGAGACCATGATGCAACGCGTGCTTGCGTTGTGGAATCAACTTTTTGTTTTTGGTGTGGGTACAAATCCAACGGCGGGCGAACCATGGAAATGGTTTTGGGGAGCGCTTCCATGGCTTGGCGTGATTGGTGTTGTGACATTGGCGTTTCGCCGTGCGACAAGACGTGTTGCAATGACGTTGACATGTAGCTGCACCTTGATGGTGATTGGCTGGATGGTTGCGACGCACTTGCAAAGCCGATTTTTAATTCCACTGGCTGTTCCACTCTCTCTGGCGTGCGGACTTGCCATGGCCAGCGTGTTCACTGGATCCACGCATGAACAATATCCCGCCGCGCGCGTGCGCAAGCCACTGCGAATGGCGCTTGGTCTTTGGGCGTGTTTGCCCGCGTGGTATTTGGCCATGGACACACCAAATTCCCTCTATTTTATTGGGCAAAATGGCTATTTTCAAGGGGATGACGATTGGCGCGATCTACGCTCACGCGACGCGGTCCTGCGCGATGCGGTCTTGGACAATATGACGGTGGAATTGGTGATGAATCATTGGCGACCCGAGTGGCGCGTGCTGAGCGTTGGATGGAGCACTCCGTTTTGGTTGCAACCGAACGCGCGTCTGACATGGTCAAGCGTGTGGGACACAAACGCCATTGAGGCGTGCGATGGATTATCTGTGGAAGAAGCCACCGCCCTGCTGAGCAAAAATTTTGACGCGCTCTTGATTGATGTTCCAATGCTTGAGCGTTGGAAGCGCATCGGCTGGCTTTCGCCAAAGATCAACTTGGATCAATTGAAGGAATTATCCAAGTCGCTTACGCATGTGGCGCAACTCCGTGGTGGAAAAATTTTACTTAGCCTTCGCGGGAACGCTGGGTTGAACTTGCCCGATGTTGAATAAATATTCGTCGACAACAAGTCGCTGACGACTTGCGTTGGCAAGTTCTAGATACGCGGCCTGCTGGTCTGATGGCAATTTGGAGATTTCCTTCATTGCGTTGTCCAGCGCGGCGTATCGATCAGCAAGGGAGCATGTGTGATTGCGTGCTTGAACAAGACTGGCAAGCAACGGCGACATTGAAGGAGGCGCCATTGTTGCCGACACGCTTGTCGTAGAAGTGGCCGTGGAAGTTGCTGTGCTCTGTGGAGCCGGATTGAAAGTAGCGGGCTGCCCCGCCGCCTTGCTTTGAAACGCGGAATTTCCTGAAATTGGCGCTTGTTGAGGCGCGGCAGTTGGCGTGGCACCCCCGGGCTTGCTGATGAAATTGCTCGTGTTGGAGGGCGCCACTTGAAACGCGCGCGACAAATGTCCATGCGTGTTGCGCATCATGTTGGGGTGAGCGTTTGCCGATGCGCCCTCTGTTCGTGACGCAAATATGCAAGATGCAATCAACAGGCATGCGCGTAGGCGATACATTGAACGCAAGCGTAGCACTTATGCGAGAACGATCCATGAAGAAAAATAGAATGCACTTGCACGAATTCACCACATGTCCAATTCAATTTGTGTCATGGGCGGCGTGCGCGAGTTCTCTATGCGCGTGCGCCAGTATTTCACCGGTGACAAATCCAACAGCCACCGCTGCCAACACCGGCGTTGCTTCAAGCGCCGCCGCGGCAACCGCATCCGGCACCAACGCAACCGTGGACAAGCAGGCATCCGCGCTTGCAGCGACACCAGTTGTGGTGCGTCCGCCCGCGTTGTGGGATGGAAGCGCGGTGACGTGGGAGGAGTTGCGACCACTGTTGGCGGAGCGCGCCGGCGCGTCCATCTTGGAGGAACTTTTTCTTGAGCGGCAATTGGATCGCATGGTGACGGCGCGAAGCAAAATGGTGTCGCAGGAACTTCTTGACGCCGAAGAGCGCGAACTTGTTGCGTCGTTGTCGGACGATCCGGCGCGGGCCATGGTGCTGCTGAATGAATTGCGCGCGGCGCAAGGATTGGGCGAAAAGCGCTGGAAATCATTGCTAAAACGCAATGCCGCCATGCGCTTGCTGGTGCAGGATGATGTGAAAGTAACACCGGACGCAATTGAAGCGGTGATTGACGCGCAGCACGGCGCGCGTCGCCAATGTCGAGTGATGGCGCTGCCAAATTTGGACAGTTGCGCCAAGGCCCGCATGCGGCTTGACGCTGGCGAACCCTTTGGTGAAGTCGCAGCCGACATGAGCACTGATCGATCCGCGGCGCGTGGCGGCTTGGTGTTGCCAGTGAGCCGGCTTGATCCAAGTTGGCCAAGTTCGTTTCGCCAAACATTATGGTCGCTGCAAAAAGGAAAAGTGAGCTCGCCTGTGTTGATCGACAATGGCTACGTGTTCATACGCTTTGAAGATGAAATTGCTGGCGACCCGGAGAAGGCAATGCAAGCCAAGTCTGGCGCGGAGCGCGCTGTGCGCCGCGGTCAAGAGCGAATTTTAATGGAGAACTTGGCCAAGCAACTTCGTCAAGCGCAACGCAACGTGACCATCTTTGACGACTCGATTTTGAACGTTTGGACCCGCGTCAAGAACGCAGCTCGGTAAGTCGATACGCCGCCAAAGGCAGCAACAATGCGAAGGGAATGGCGGCCGCGATTGGAATAGTGAGGCCATCAGTTGGAACCAGCAACATGACCGCGGCGCCAATCATGGCGGGAATGGAAAACGCGGCGGCACGCACGCTTTGAACCAACATGTTGCATGGTTCGCGTCGCAAGAAAAATGGAATGGTGGCCGCAAGAACCAGAAGATTTGCCAAAGGTCCAATGAAACGCGCGCAGAGAAGGCGAACGCCTTGATTTTGATTGTCGCCACCACGGCCCATGAGTTCGAACACTTGGCTCGTGGAAAGCATTGGGCCGTACAAGCGATAGCGGCGGCTTAAAATAAGTTCGGGACCCAAGTCGGATTCAAGCTGATCCACGCTTGATGTGAAGGATGCCTTTTGTTGCGCCGTATCTCCAGGCTTCAAGGGCTGGATCGCCGCGCCATTGGTGAGCATCCACTTCTTGTCCTGCGCATTCCATGTGGCGCTGGTCGCGCTGATGCGGCGCGTGGCGTTCCCTTTTTCATCGCGCTCAATCGCCACAAGTCCAGTGGCGGTGTTGAGCGCTGGATCAAAGCTTGTGGCTTGAATGAGCGTGCCACGCCCATCGCGAGTCAATGGAATTGGAAATTGACTCACGGTGTCGTACTTCAAGCCGCTGTGATCGCGCACCAGGCGCGCCGCAAGATTTGGAAGAATGAGTTCTTGATTCACAAATTGCAAACACTGAAGCGCGCCGGCGGCAAGTAGCAACACATACGCCAAGCGGCGAAGCTTGACGCCCGACGCCATGAGCGCGGTGAGTTCACGGTTGCGATGCATTTGCGCAACGGCGAAACCCATTGCGCCAATGGAGACAAATCCAAGCATGAACTGGAAGAATTGAAAGATGCGCGGGCCGTGAAAATCAAGAACCATCATCATGAAGGCGACAACTCGAGAGCCGTACTTTCCCGCCGCCACGGCGGTGTCGGCCGCGTCCAAAAAGCGAGACGCTTGAATAACAACATCCACGCTTACGCCAAAAACATAGAGCGCCGCGCCTAAAAGAACGAAGTTCACCAGGAAGCGGGCCGCGACATATCGATCAATGATCTTCATGGATTAATTTCTCGCCAACTGTCGCAGCGCATACATGGAGCATAAAAGCAGGATGGCGTTACCCGACCATGAAACAATGACGCCCCACACCACGTTGTCCGCGCGAATAACTTGCTGACCGCCGGCGATCATGACAATGTTCAGGATGCCGGGGATGAACGCAATGAGATACATGGTGAGTGGAAGGCTGTTGCGTTTCCACGCGGCAAGCGATGCGCCCAATAAAATAATTAGTGGCGCGGACCAGGCCAACGCCGCGCGTTGACAGAGATGCGAGAACGCGTCGACATCGACACCATTCATGATTTTGAACAATTTGGTCAATGAAGAAGATCCTGCCACTTGAATGGACTTTGGAATAGTGGAGTCGGCCTTGCTCAGTTCGTTCACGTGCGGAGCAAGTTGGATAAATTCAATCTTGGAAATAGTGCTTGTGGAGCAAGGCGCGGCGCTCAGACCGCGAATTCGCGCGGGCCAACGCGAGGCCAGTCCTTCGGAGCGCAGCAAATCCTTGGCGCGCGGCGCGGTCGCGATGAGATCAACGCGACCAACGCTGACATCCTCCGTATCAAATGGCATGACCACTTGAGAACAGACCGCCTCGCGAATGGGCTTGGCGCGATCAAGCTCAACAATGCGAATTGTGGTGGCGGGACTTTTGGGCAAAATGACGTCATTTCCCAGCGTTCCGCCCTCTATTCGATAGGAGCGCCGACCGCCCTCCTCGACCAGTTCAACCTTGCCAAAAGTTTCAAGCTCACGCGCGATGCACTGCCAGACTTGCGCGCGCGTAAGCGCCAACAGAACGGCTTGACGCGCGGGTTGCACTTCGATGTGGTTGGGCAAATCATTGCGGACATCTTGCAACTCAAAATAAGTCATGCTCTTGGCGTCGGCCTCTAGGGCGCGGCCCAATTGAACAGCCTGCGGCTGCGCGGTGGGAACAAAAACCACGGTGCCATCGGCGGCGTTGAAACCAGAACCATTGGTCATGGCCAATTTCATAATGACACCTTCGCGACCGCGATGCACATCCACCGTGGCGAACTCGCTGGTGAATTCCGTGACGGGTTGACCCGCGCCATTTTTTTGAATGGCCGCGACGCCTTGCAACAGAAGCCGCTGCTCGGCGCCATTGTCCGGAGGAACTGGATCAACCGTGGCCGTGTCCGCGTAAATACTGATTTGACCAACTTCAAGCGCCTCGCCACGAGAGACCGCGGAAAGAAAAATACTTGTGGCGTCTTGGGCGAGCATGTCCTGCATGCGTCCCCAAAAGCGCGGAACAATGGTGTGCAGCAAAATAAACATGCCCACAAGAAGCGCCAAGCCAACCGCAATGATGGGCGCGAAGATGGTTCGATAGCGCATGCCACTGGTGCTCATGGCCACCAATTCGTTGTCGGCGGCGAATCGATGAAGCACCAAAGTTGCCGCAAAACCCGCTGAAAATGGCAAGGCGAACTGCAGCATTGGAATCATGGCAAGCGCCACATATTTCACAACGCTGCCAGAGCCAAGCGAGCTATCCGCCAGCGGCTTAATGGCCGCGCCAAATGCCACCACCACCACAATGACCGTGGTGGTCAACAGCAGAACCCGCAAAAGTTCCGCCGTCATGTGTCTCCACAAAATCCATGGCATGATGAAATGTGACTTGGTCTGCGCAACGCGCTAGCGAAGTCCGTACTCCTTTAATTTTCGATAGAGCGTGCGCTCTCCAATGCCCAACATTTGCGCGGTCTGCTCGCGGTTGCCTTGCGTGAGCGCCAAAGTTTGGCGGATAGCTTCCTTCTCCAACTTGTCCAAGCCCACGCCAGCGAAACTGCCAACGTTGCCGCCGCTGTCATTGTCGCTGGAGCGAATGTCATCTGGAATATCCACAAGATCAATTTCGCTTTTGTTGCATGTCACCACAATGCGGTGCATGAGATTGAGCAACTCGCGCACATTGCCCGGCCAGTCGTAGGCGGTGAGCCGCATCATGGCGGGTTGGGAAACACCAAGGCGTGGCCGACCAAGTTCCGCGCACCACTTGCCCACGGCGTGCGTGACCAAGCGCGGAATATCCTCGCGGCGCTCGCGCAGAGATGGAATGTTGATCTCCACGCCCTTGAGGCGGAAATACAAATCTTGGCGGAAACGCCCGTCATTAGAGCGATTTTTTAAATCCTGATTGGTGGCGCTGATGAAGCGCACATCGGCCTTGCGCGGATCGTTGGCGCCAAGGCGAATGAGCTCGCCAGTTTCCAACACGCGCAATAATTTGGGCTGCATGGACAAAGGCATGTCGCCAATTTCGTCCAGAAAAAGCGTGCCCTTGTCGGCGTATTCAAACACGCCCTCACGATCGCGGTCGGCGCCGGTGAAAGCGCCGCGCACATGGCCAAACAATTGATCCTCTAAAAGTGTTTCACTTTGACCCGCGGCGTTGAACGTTGCGAAGCGGCGGTCCTTGCGCTTTGAATGTTTATGAATGGCGCTGGCGACAAGCTCCTTGCCCGTGCCGCTTTCTCCAGTGATTAAAACTGGAATTGTGCTGGGCGCAATTTGGCGGATGGTGGCAATGACTTGGCGAATGGCCGCGGACTCTCCAATGATTCCTTCAAAGCCATAGGCGGCGTCCACTTGGCCGCGCAAACTTGAATTTTGATGGCGCAGCAACACGGTCTCGGCGGCGCGCTGCACAATATTTCGAAACACAACCACGTCCAGCGGTTTCTCGATGAAGTCGTAGGCGCCACCTTGCAGCGCGGCCTTGGCGGTTGGAACATCGCCGTGGGCGGTAACCAAAATAGTTTCGGCGTCTGGCTGATGGGTCTTGGCCAGTTTCAAAACATCAAGGCCGCTGGTGGGCGTGTCCATGACCAGATCGGTGACAATCACGTCGAAATTGCCGTTGCGCAGCTCATTTTCCGCTTGCGCCAGATTGTGGACCGTGGTGCAAATGTGACCGGGTCGCTTCAAAGCGTCCGCCATGGTTTGGGCGTGCTCGACCTCGTCGTCGATAAGTAAAACTTGAGCGCGCAATGGAGCAGCCGATTCCGTCATGCGTCGATTGTACGGAGAATGCGCGCGAAGGCGGCGAAGCAAGCGCAATAAAAACATTGGGTTTTAACCCCGCATGCCCCGCTCTGCCGATGGTGAGTTCATGGCGCAAATCACACAATTCAGGCACGAACAATCCGCAAAAGTTCCTACGATGATTGGCGTGAAGAACGATCCGCTATGCGAGTGGTTTTCCAATACGAACGGATTGCAAGGTCGGCGGATTTGGCTTGTTGGCGCTGGCGGCACTGGCGTAAGCGGACTGGCGCGCTTGCTCAAAAAGCGCGCGGCCATGGTGAGCGGCGGCGATAGCGAAGCCAGTCCCGCGGTGAAGGCGCTGCAGGCGGAAGGATTTGAAATTTCAGTTGGTGAGACAGAGGATCTTCCAGCCAATTGCGAATTGGTGATCGCCACGGCCGCCGCAAAATCTGATCACCCGCAACTGGTCGCGGCGGTGAAAAGAAATATTCCTGTGCGCAGTTACGCGCAGGCGCTTGGCTTGTTGCAACTTGGACACACCGCGGTGTGTGTTGCCGGAACCCACGGCAAGAGCACCACCACATGCATGTTGACATGGTGTTTGTTGCACGCAGGATTTGATCCAGGATTTATTGCTGGCGCCACATGCGCTTCATTGGGCGGAAGCGCGCGCGCCGGCGCGGCCATTC
>CANJIC010000005.1 GCA_947474205.1 Planctomycetaceae bacterium
AACAGTGAAGTGAAAGTGACCCCAAGGGGATTCGAACCCCTGTTCCATCCGTGAGAGGGATATGTCCTAAGCCGGGCTAGACGATGGGGCCAAACAAGCGCCAATACAAACAGATTCACGGATCAATTCAGTAGCGGAAAGAGTATAGCGAGCAAGTCGAACGCCACAAATCGCTTGACAATGCGCTGAAATTGAGCGCGTGGCGTGCTTTGCGAGTTGGCAAATTCTTTGATCTATTTCATGCCTTGATAATTGGCACGCGCTTGCACCGATCTTGCCTCACTCGTGCCGCTGCACGGACGAGATCGGATACCGTAATTGATATGTCCACCACCTTGATGTTGTGCGCCATGAATTTTGAAAGCGACATTGCCAGCAAGCGCTTGGGCAACCGCTGCGTCATCCGCACCATTGGAGTTGGCGAACATTGCGCGCACGCGCTGAAAAATTTGGCCGATGAATTTGGCGCGGGAACAAATGTAATTTTGTGCGGCCTCGCCGGCGGATTAAGCGCGCGCGCCAAGTTGGGTGAGGCGTATATCGCATCGCACGTGACCGCGCCCAATGGCAGCGTGATACCCGCGCCGTGGATGCCAAGCGGCGTGACCACGCCCCCGCTTGCGTCCAAGGAATTTTCGTCTATTAATACACCCATGAATTCCGCGGCGCTGCCGCTTTTTTGCGCGGATGTTTTACTGGCCGACACGCATGTGAAAGAGCAAACCGCGCGGCAATTTTCTTGCGACATGGTGGACATGGAGTCCGCGCACTTTGCGCGCGCCGCGGCGCAAGCTGGTTGGCGATGGCTGATTGTTCGTGGCGTGAGCGATGATGTTCAAACGCAACTTCCGCCCGGCGTGTTCAACTTTGTAAACGCCGCGGGTGCGCCGCGACCTTTGGCCATAGCGCTGCATGTGGCCACGCATCCGTGGCAAATTCCATTGCTGAGGCACTTGGGACAGAAATCTACCTTGGCCATGAACAACGCCTGCGACATTGTTGAGCGCGCGTTGATGGAGTTGCCTTCATGAGCGCGGACTGCGCGCGCGTTCGTTGTCTGCGTGCGCGCGCGCATGAAATGCAACGCACATTGATAGGGCGAACTTCATGAGCGCGCGCAAAGTGTTGGTGTTTGGCGGCTCGTTTAACCCGCCGCATCGCCGCCATGTTTCACTGGCTCAACAAGCGGCGGCGGCCATTGATGCCGATGAAATCCGCGTGATTCCCGCCAATATCAATCCGCAGCGGCAAGAGCAACCCACCACCGCCGCGCACCATCGCGAGGCCATGTTGCGCATTGCGTTTGCGGGCGAAACGCGCGCCGTGATTGACACGCAAGAGATCGCGCGCGGCGGCGCAAGTTTCACTGTGGACACGCTGAACAATTTGCGCGCGCAATTTCCAGCCGCGCAGTTTTTCCTACTGCTTGGCGGCGATCAAGCGCTGAACTTTTATTCATGGAAGGATCCGCCAGGAATTCTTGCGCTTGCCACGCCCGTGGTTGTGCCGCGGGCACCGCTGAATGCGCATGAACTTCTACAACAGATTGCGGCGCGTCAAGACGCCGCCACGGCGAACTTGTGGCGCCCGTGGATTCTTCCACTTGAGGCCGCGGCAGATTCCAGCACGCAACTGCGCGGCAACATTGTGGCGGGAGCACCGCTTGATCACACTCACATTGATCCGCAAGTATTGGCGTACATCAAGCAACATTCACTTTATATGTAAGTCAATGCGCGGCGCTTGATGACACTCACATTGATCCGCACGTGTTGGCGTACATCAAGCAGCATTCACTGTATGTGTAAGCACATGCGCGGCGCTTGATGACACTCATATTGATCCGCACGTATTGGCATACATCAAGCAACATTCACTGTATATGTAAGTACATTCGCGGCGTTGGAATTACGCTCACTCAACGCACCATTGCGCGCGCGCGTCAACGCGTCATGAAGCAAAATCAAGAAAGCGGATCGCGCTTAGCCCCAGGGATCTTCCTCAACCAAATGCACCTCGGATTTTCTGCCCTTCATTGGCAGATGATCCAACGCTTCCGGTCGCTCATCAAAGGCAACGCGGTCAAGTGTGTAAAAACTTTGCAGCAACCAGCGATTTTCTTTTTGCAAACGCTCGCGCGCCAATTGCTCTACTTCCGCCGTGTTTTTGGCTGTAATCCAAAATGTGATGTAGCCACCGGAAGGATGATCACTGGACTCGTCGCTGTTGAGATCCAAACACACCGCGATGGAGTGCCACAACGTGCTGCCAAGTTCGCGACCCGCGTCATCCACATTGGTGTCGGGGTCGACATCAAGCTCAAGGCCCCAACATTCGCGCACCTGCAAAAGCACCTCGTCTAAATCCGGACTTTGATCGTCCTCAATCGCCAACACATCGCGCACATGCGACGGCGGCGACAACACTTCATCAAGTGAATCGGGCCAAGTTTCCTCTACTTCATGCAGCGAGTGACGGCGCAACATGCGCTCCACCGTTTCCTTGTTGTCGGCGGCCACATGCACAAGCAAGCCCTTCCAAGAATCCAGGAACACTTCAACAAATGGCTCCTCCGCGTTGGCGCCAACACCAATGCTGGCGTCCTCCATGATGACGGGCTCGAAGCCCTCCCAAATTTCAAGGAACGCCTCGAAGGAAATTTCCTCGCGGCCCATGAACACATCTACGCTGCGATAGGCGTCGCGACTTCCAACTTCCATGATGGGCGTGACTTGTTCAGGCAACAAACCAAGCGCCTCGCGCACAAGACCCAACATGCGATCGTGGCTGGTGACAATGTGAAATGAGAATGTGTCGGGGTCGCCGTCCTCGCCCTCGTGAAATTCCAGGGTGTACCCCTGGGTTGGACTTGGCAAATTAATGGGCGCAATTCCAAGCGGAAGCGCGAAGCCATCAATGACGGCGCGCTCTAAATCATTTCGTATTTTATATTCGCGCATCGGACAGAAAATTCTCCAACACAGATGGTAACTGCCCCACGCCCACGGACAAAACACTGTTTCAAGCCGACATTTTGGGCATTTGAAAGATGCATTGCGGCGCGCGAAATTGTGGCCAAGCGCGTCGGCCACGCCAGCCACGCGCGTGCAGCGATTCAATCACTCGCCCAAGTAGGCCTCTTGCACGCGCCGATCATCTAGCAACTCACGGCCCAAGCCCGAGAGCGTGATGGAGCCAGTCTCCATGACATAGCCGCGGTCCGCAAGACGCAGCGCGGCGCGCGCATTTTGTTCCACCAATAAAATAGTCATGCCTTCATCGCGCAATTGTTTGATGGCTTGAAAAATACGCATCACCAAAATGGGCGCGATGCCCATGCTTGGCTCGTCCATCATCAACATGCGCGGCTCACTCATGAGCGCGCGGCCGATGGCCAACATTTGTTGCTCGCCGCCAGACAATGTTCCACCCTGCTGGCGATCGCGCTCCTTGAGAATTGGAAACAGCGCGTACACGCGCTCCAAGTCGCGGCTTATTGCCGCTTGGTCGCGTCGAAGAAATCCGCCCATTTCTAAATTTTCGCGCACTGTGAGCCGTGGGAAAATCCGGCGGCCCTCGGGCACTTGCGCCAGTCCCATGCCCACAACTTGATCGGGTGGCGTGCTGGCCAAGTTGTTGCCCGCGAATTCAATCACGCCCGCGCGCAATTTTTGAATGCGCGAGATTGTCATTAATGTCGTGCTTTTTCCCGCGCCATTGGCGCCAATCAGCGTGACAATTTCCCGCTCGCGAACTTCAATCGATATATCGTGAAGCACATCCGATGGACCGTATCCCGCGCGCACGCCGCGCACGCTGAGAAGAACTGGCGGGGAATTGTTGCTCACCCTATTTCCTCCTTGCCCAGATACGCCTCGATACACGCCGGGTCGTTGCGAATGTGTTCAGGCGTTCCCTGAGCGATTTGCTTGCCAAAGTTCAGAACGCAAATTCGATCGCTGACGCCCATGACCACGCGCATGTGGTGTTCGATCAACAACACGGTCACGCCTGAGTCGCGGATGCGGCGGATGAGTTCCATCAGCGTTCCGGTTTCAGTTGGATTCATGCCCGCCGCGGGTTCATCCAGCAATAAAATTCGCGGGTCGCCCGCAAGCGCGCGCGCAATTTCCAAGCGCCGCTGCAAGCCGTATGGCAAATTTCTAGCGGCCTCGCCAGAGCGCGCCTCTAGTCCGACAAAGCGCAGTAACTGCAAGGCCTTGGCGTGGGCCACATCATTTTCCTTATAAAACCGCGGCAAACGCAGCATGTTTGTCAAAAAGCCACAGTGCAGTTTGGCGTGCATTCCCACCAAAACATTTTCAATCACGCTTAACTCGCCAAACAGGCGGATGTTTTGAAATGTCCGGCCCATGCCAGCGCGCGCGATCAAATCCGGCGTGCGCCGCGCGCGCGACCACAGCGTGAGATAGCCGCCCGCACCCACCACAAAACCAATCAGCACTGGCAACGCCAATCCCCAGAATCCAATACTTGCCAAACTAGGTCCAACGCAGCGCAACGCCTGCGCAACTGGAAAATGTTCGTCGTAAATATAATTGGCCACAATGATGTCTTTCCACAGCGTGGTGGCGCGAATGGACAGCGTGACCAGAAACGCAAGAACTATTCCGCTAAGCATCATGCGCGCGAAAATAGTTCCGCTCCAATCGCGTCGAATTTCCTTGCCTTCAAATCGCACGCGCCCTTCGGTCGCCTGATGCACACCCGTAATGGCGTTGAAGAGCGTGGACTTGCCGGCGCCATTGGGACCGATCAGCGCGAACACTTCGCCGCGCTTCACCTGAAATGAGACGCAATCGTTGGCCACCAATCCGCCAAAGCGCATGGTGACGCCGTCCACTTCCAGAATTGGATTTTCAATTGCGTGCGCCACACTCATGGAGTTGGCTCCATGTTATTTTTCTTTTTAGCGTTGACAATGGACAACTTCGCGGGCAGCAAACCATCGGGGCGCACGCGCATCATCACCACCAAAACCAAGCCAAACACAAGGTATTTCCAGTTATTTGGGCTGCCAAACACGCTTCCAGAATTCACCCACCCCGCGCTTTGCATGACGCTGGCGATCTTGGGCAGCGCAATGTTGGCAAGCCCAAGCATGGCGATTGAACCAACCAACACTCCGTTGATTGAACCCATGCCTCCAACAATCACAATGCACAGCGCCAAGATGCTGACTTGAAAATCATAGTTGCCCGGCTCGCCCGTGCTTGAATACATGCTGACCCAAAGTCCACCAGACACGGCGGCCAGCGCGGCGCCCGTTGCAAAGGCGATCATTTTCACCGGCACCGGCGCAATGCCCATGCAGCGCGCGGCCAATTCGTCCTCGCGCACTGCAAGCCATGAGCGACCCGTGCGGCTGCGCTCCAAATTTCTGCACACCACAACCGCCACCACCACGAATGCAAGAAACAACCAGTACCACGGAAGCTCCTGCTCGCTTGTGAATTCAAGCATTCCAAATCCGGTCGCGGTCCACCAAGGAACATGTGGCGATGGCAACGGATTGATGCCTTGCGTTCCCTTTGTAATGACATCCAAATTTTTCAACACGTCTTGCGTGATCTCTCCAAAGCCAAGCGTGACAATGGCCAAGTAGTCGCCACGCAAACCAAGCGTTGGCGCGCCAAGCAACACGCCGGCGAATGCGCCAACAATCGCGGTGAATAGAATGGCCCACCAGAAATTCAGTTGAAAGGGATAAATATCACAACTGCAAATGGCAAAGGCGTAGGCGCCAATGGCCATAAAAGCAGCCATTCCTAAGTGTAAAAGCCCCGTAAAGCCGGTGACAATGTTCAAGCCAAGCGCCAAGATGGCGAACACCATCACGCCGCGCATGGGATCAACCATGTCCAAGTGCCAGCGTTGATCCACCAGTGGCAACAAGCACGCCAAGATCAACAATGCAATGTCAACGCGCAAGAATTTTTTCCACATTGGCGCGGCGCTCATCAAACTTTCTCCCGAAGTTTGGCGCCCAAAATTCCGCTGGGCCGAAACACAAGCGTAAGAATGAGAATGCCAAACACAACGGAGTTGGTCCAGCGCGCTTCAATGTAGCCATCGCTGAGCGCGCGCACCAAGCCAATCACAATTCCGCCCACCACCGCGCCAGGCAAACTTCCAATGCCACCAAGCACCGCCGCGGTGAAAGCGTCCATGCCGGTGCGATAGCCCATCTGAAATGAAATCGTATTGTTGTAGAGCGCGTAGATGACGCTGGCGAATCCGCCAAGCGCACCGCCAATGAGAAATGTTGAGCCGATCACACGGTTCACATCAATGCCCATCAGCGCGGCCGCTGTTGGATTTTGCGCCACGGCGCGCATGGCCTTTCCAAGGCGCGTGGACTTCACCAACCATGTCAAGCCAATCATCAATGGCACCGTGACAATCACCACGAACAAGTCGCGCCATGTGACGGTGATGGCGGATTGCGCGCCCAACAAATTTTCATTGGAGATGAGCGATGGAAAATCTTTTGGAGCCGCCGCTTGATTGCCGCCGCCAAAGACCTCCATGGGTAAACCGCCCCAAAACAGGGCAATATTCACCAAAATAAAGGAGCACCCAATGGCGCTCACAAGCAGCGCAAGCTTTGGTTTGCCTCGCAACGGTCGGTACGCCACGCGGTCAATGGTCCAGTTCAACGCGCCGCAAAAAATCGCCGCGCTGATCAGCAACGTGATCACCGCCGCAGTTCCGCCCATGCCTGACCACGCCTCCATGCCCAACGCGCCAACCAATGTGAGCGCCAAGAATGATCCAAGCGTGCACAAATCTCCGTGCGCAAAATTAATCAGCTCAATAATTCCATACACCATGGTGTATCCAATGGCGATCAGCGCAATGATCATGCCGTTGGAGACGCCGGTGATGAGTTGCTGAGATAAAACATCGCCCCAACCCATGGCCACTGGCGCAACTGAGCCTCCCGCCGCCGCGGCGTGCGACACAATCATTGCGACAAGCGTTTCACAAATTGAACCGTGCGTGGCTGGATTCACTTTTGAAAGCGCCTCAAGATTTTACTTGCCAAGAACCTTGACAAATTTAAACTCGCCGTTCTCAACTGTGTTGCCACTCATGGTGGTGTTGGTGGTGTCGCCGTTCTCGTCAAAACTCCAAATTCCAAGGGCGCCGTTGTAGTTTTTGGTCTCCGACACGGCTTGCAAAATGCCCGCGCGATCCTTGGTCTTGGCCTTAGGAATTGCGTCAAGCAACACCTTGCACGCCTCGTAGCCATACACGGCGTAGCCTTCGGGCTCCTCGTTCTCTTTCAAATTATATTTTTTCTTGTAGGCCGCGCGAAATTCAGCGCCACGACCCGTGAGTTTGTCCGCGGGCAATCCACCAAAGGTGATGTACGCGCTGCCATTCACATTGTCGGCGCCGGCCGCTTCAATGAACGCCTTCTCAAAGCAACCATCTGGAACCATAAACTTTGGAGTTGCGTTTGCGGTGTGTAAATCTTTGGCAATTTGCCCTGCGTTGCTTTGTGTGGTGCCGCCAAAATAAACCATGTCGGGCGCCGCAGCTTTGATCTTGGTTGCAAGCGACTTAAAGTTTGACGCCTTTGGATCAATGCCTTCGCGGCCAAGAACTTCTATTCCGATTTCTTTGGCGTGATTCTCAAACACATTGGCAATGCCTTTGCCGTACAACTCGCGGTCATCAAGTATGTACACCTTCTTCACGCCCATGTCTTTGGCCCATTCCGCCGCGACAAATCCTTGCAAATCATCCGCAGGCACCACGCGGAAAAAATTAATCTTGCCAGTGGGTCGGTAAATCTTTGGCTCATTGGCTTCGCCTTTGCCAGGCTTGGTAAGCCCGGGATATGTTGCCGCGGGACTAATCATGAGCAGACCCGCCTTATTCAGAACGGGCATGCTGATTTTGCTGGCGCCAGAATTAAATGTCCCGATGTACGCGATTACGCTCTCGTCACGCGCCGCTTTATTGGCGTTCTGCGCCTCGACCGATGAATCCCAAGTACCACGCTGTGGACTGGCGTCATCCATGTCCTCATACACAATGGTGTAGTCGCCAATTTTTCCATGCACTTCATCAATGGCCAATTGAATTCCATTGACCATGGTGGTGGTCTGCGCGTTGGCGCTGCCCGTGCGTGGCAAACTGGAAATAATTTTCAACACCTTCTCTGGCTTTTCGGTTTGCGCCAAAGATGGCGTGACTGTGAATGCAAGAAGAAATACTGCTGCGATATTTTTCAACATGATGGGTTCCTATTCAAGTGTGCGAACGAAGTTTGATAATAGAGTCTCTAGGAATTTTCTGCGCAGCGTGCGCTACTTCAAATTTGCTTTCAAGCAGGTCCATGGCGCGCTTGCATCAATTCACTTGTTGTCCAGCGGACTGCGCCCAGCCACGAATGCAATGATGGCTTCGGCCGCCTCAATGTCAGGTCTTTTGCCCTGAAATGCGGGCAAAAGAGTGCGCAAGGCGTTGGCGGTTTCACGCAGCCGAGATTGATCCGCCAAGAGATTTTCCACCGCCGCACTGATAGGACCCGCGCGCCCTAGGCATGGCACAAACTCCGGCACCACTTGCTTGCCCGCCAAAATATTCGGCAGCAATCGATTGGGCATGGACAACATGATGTTGCCACCAATGACCGACAACAAACCAGTGCGATACATGCCCACCATGGGCTTGGCTTGCCGCAACAAATCCAAACTCACCGTGCCGCTGACGCACAACGCAATCTCGCTCCACGAAATTGCCGCGTCCAATTTTCCCGTCATCAGCAACACGCCGGACGGCAGCGTTGGCACGCGCTCACGAACCAAGCGCGCCAAGGAGTCGTTGGCCGTCACCATAATGGCTATGGCGCGGCGATTATTATGTTGAATATCACTGAATACTTTCAACAGCAACGGCAAGTTGCGTTTCACTTCGCTGCTGCGGCTACCTGGAAGCAAAAGAACTTTGGGCGAACCCGTGGGCAACTCCTTCACTTGCGCATCCATTTGCGCCTGATCCAAAATTCGATTGATCACCGGGTGCCCGATGAACTTCGCCGGCACGCGCCGCGAGCGAAACCACTCTTGCTCAAATGGCAGCAAACACAGCACTAAATCAGTGCATCGGCGCAACTTGTTCAAGCGCCACGGTCCCCACGCCCACAACTGCGGCGCCACCAAATGACACACGCGCACTCCGCGCGCCTTCATGAATTTGGCAATGGCAAAGTTTGCCGCCGGCGAATCCACCGGCACATGCACATTCACGCGCCGCGCCAACGCCCATTGACGAATTGCGTTCTGCGTTTTTTTTACCGAGGCAATTTTGGACAGCGCCGACAATCCCATGGCGCCGTCGTCCGCGGTGCGCTCGATCATGATGGCGCCGGCGCGCTCCATCTGCGGTCCACCACACGCCACAATTTCTATTTCCGGCGCCATGGCCTTCAACGCCGCTATTACGGGCGCGGCGTGCGCGTCGCCAGACGGCTCAAATGCTGTGAACAGCACGGTGGCTTTCGCGGATGAATGATCTTTTATATTTTTGGCGCCGTCCACAACTAAACCATACCCGATTCGTCATTTCAAGTACCCTTCGCCTCCTTACACGGAACCCACAATGCTTAAAAGAACACACACCTGCGGAGAACCTCGCGCCACGCACGCTGGCAACACAGTCACACTTTGCGGATGGGTCAATACCTATCGAGATCAAGGCAAGGGACTTGTGTTTTTAGATCTTCGAGACCGTGACGGCCTATGCCAAGTGGTGTGTGATTTGGAAGATGCGCCGCCGCATGTTGTTGCCGCCGCGCGAAGTTTGCGACGCGAGGATTGCATCGCGGTCAAGGGATTGTTGCGCAAGCGCGCGGGCGATCCCAATCTGAAACTTGCCACCGGTGAAGTTGAACTTCTTGCCGCCGAAATTGAGGTTTTCAACAAGGCGATTGATTTGCCGATTCTTCCCGATGACCACGACGCGCCAAAGATCAACGAAGAAATTCGCTTGAAGTATCGCTACTTGGATTTGCGCCGGCCATCCATGCAGAAAATTTTGCGCGAGCGCCACCGCGTTCTGCAATACACGCGCCAGTATTTTTCTAGCCAGCGCTTTACGGAAATTGAAACCCCGCTTCTTATTAAGAGCACGCCCGAAGGCGCGCGCGATTTTCTGGTGCCATCGCGCTTGCATCCCGGCGACTGGTACGCGCTTCCGCAAAGCCCGCAACTGTTCAAGCAAATTTTAATGGTGGCTGGTTGTGAACGCTACTTTCAAATTTGCCGCTGCCTGCGCGACGAGGATCCACGCGCCGATCGCCAAGCGGAATTCAGCCAAATTGACCTTGAATTAAGCTTTGTCGACCGCAGCGATGTCATGGATGTCATGAGCGGTTTCGTGCAAGGCTTGTGGAAAGAAATGTTGGGCGTGGATGTTCCAACCATCACGCGCATGACGTGGATTGACGCCATGAATCGCTTTGGCAGCGACAAACCAGACACGCGATTTGGTCTTGAGTTGCACGACATCAGTGCGGTCGCCGCCAAGTGCGGCTTCAAAGTTTTTGACGAGGCGCTGGCCAAGTCGCGGCTTGGAAAAAGCGGGTGCGTGAAAGCCATCGTGGTGCCGGCGTCGCTGGGCCAACTCACGCGCAAGATGACCGACACCTACGCGGATTTTGTGAAGGCCTTCAAGGCTGGCGGCGTGGCCGTGACAAAAATTTCCGCCACTGGAACTTTTGAAACTGGCATCGCAAAATTTGTGGAGCCCATTGCCGCGGAATTTAAAGCCGCGCTCAACGCGCAACCCGGCGACACCATTCTCATGGTGGCCGACCACTGGGAAATTGCCGTCAAGGCCGCGGGTGAACTGCGCCTGAAAGTGGCCGACGATCTCAAGGCCGTTCCCGCGGGCATGTGGAATTTTCTCTGGGTGATTGATTTTCCAATGTTCGATTTTGACGAGGAAGGCAACCGCTGGGTGGCCATGCATCATCCATTTACCAGCCCAAATCCCGACCAATTTGACCTTTTAGAGAGTGACCCCGGCGCCTGCGTCAGCGCGGGCTACGACATGGTTCTCAACGGCAGTGAAATCGCCGGCGGCTCCATTCGTATTCACCGTACCGATGTGCAAGAGAAAGTTTTCAAACTCATTGGCCTCACGCAAGAGGACGCGGATCGCAAATTTGGATTCCTGCTCAGCGCGCTGCGTCACGGCGCGCCGCCGCACGGAGGCATGGCGTTTGGTCTTGATCGCTTGGTCATGCACTTGTGCGGAACCACAAATATTCGCGACGTGATCGCGTTTCCAAAAACGCAATCCGGCGGCGACCTAATGATCGACGCGCCTGGTCCGGTGGACGACGAGCAACTCAAAGAGTTGCATGTGCGCCGCGCCGCCACGGAAAAAGCGCCAGCATAATTTTCTATTTGATATGCAAAACAAAAGACGCGCGGAAATTTATTCCGCGCGTCTTTTTTATTTCATTGAATCAATTTTAATGCACGCCTTGCGCAGCCAACCAACGCTCGCAATCAAGCGCCGCCGCGCAACCCATTCCCGCCGCCGTGATGGCTTGTCGATAGTGCGCATCCGCGATATCGCCCGCGGCGAACACGCCTTCAATATTGGTGCGACTATCGCGGTTACGTAATTTCACATAGCCCTTCTCATCCAGCTCCACCGCGGTGCCTTGTAAAAACTTGGTGGCCGGCGAATGCCCAATGGCCAAAAACAAGCCTTTTACAGGCAGATTTCGCTGTTCTTTGGTGCGCACATCCTCCAAAAGCAGCGACTCAATTTTGTCCTGGCCAAGCACATCCGCCACCACCGTAAACCAATGCATGGTGACTTTCGGGTTGCCCAACAATCGCGCTTGCATGGCTTTGCTGGCACGCAGTGAATCACGGCGAATGATCATGTGCACATGGCTGGCAAACTTCAGCAAGTAGCTGGCCTCTTCCATGGCGCTATCACCACCACCAACAACGGCAATTTCTTGATTGCGATACGCAGGCAACGCGCCGTCGCACACCGCGCACGCGCTCACGCCGCCACCACTCATGGCAAGACGCATTTCATTTTTCAGACCGATCCAATTCGCCGTGGCGCCCGTGGACAAGATCACACTGTGCGCTTTCACCGCCGGCCCATCGCTCAACTCAAGCGTGAAAGGGTGTTTGGAAAAATCGCACTTCACAACATCCGCCTCAGAAATCTTGGTTCCAAAACGCTCCGCCTGTTCGCGAAACTTTTGCATCATTTCGGGGCCTTGAATTCCATGGGGAAAGCCCGGGTAGTTCTCGACTTCGGTGGTCAACATTAACTGCCCACCCGGCAACACTGGCGCCGGATCCGTGCGTGGCACACCAATGATGCAGCGCGGCGACAAATTGGCGCGCGCAGCGTAAATAGCCGCGGTCCACCCAGCGGGCCCGCTTCCAATAATCACAACTTTTTCAACCGTGGATTCACCCATCATTGCTCCATATCTTTGCGCAGTTTTTTACTTTAAAAGCCCAGATTTACGGGCTAAAAATCGTGGCGGTGGCCACATCACAATATCGCCCATGCCGTCGGCTGGTTCATGTTGATCAAATCCATTGTCCTCGTGGTCTGGACCAAGCGACCACAACACCGCGCCCGTGACCGACACTTGTCCCCACGGTGTCCCAAGTGGCTGGGACTTATCGCCAAGATTTCTGTAATTCAAATTTCCATAGTCCTTGGCGTACGGATCAAAATTCATGCGCCGCATTCCATAAATTGGAAACGCCGAGGACAATTCCGTGGGCCATTGCTTGGAGCTGTCGATATAAAATCCGCACAACGCCGCCGACATTGCGGTTCCATCTATATCCGCGATCAAGCGCAAACGCGCGTCAAACACCTGCTGCAAATTTTCCACAAACAATGTCACCACCGCGTACTTGCTCTGATTCAATTTGGAAAACTGCGTTGAACTATCCAAAATTGGATCGTAAAAACGCATTCTCCAGCGACGCCACCAATCGTCATAAATAGCCACCAACTTTTCTTGGCTGGCCACCAACGGCCCGTGCACCGTGGCTAATTCACGCCAACGGGCGGTCGCGCCAAATCGTGCCAGCGGTGAATTCATTGACTGAATCTTGCCAAATTCATTTGCAAAATAAGTTGCATTCGGTTGTCCAGCGTCATCAAACGCGCTCCGCATTGACTCGGTCAAAATAATGCGATCACCTTCGGGCAACTCCAAGCGCTTCAACCGTTCATTGTCACCCGGCTTGATGAAGGCGTATCCCTTCAAGGCCACGCGTTGCAAAGTAGCCACCGGTAATTGTTCAATATTCGCAGCCATGAACACCCGATTTGCCTCGAGCAAGCGCGACATCATGTTCATGCCGAATAATTTTTCCGCCTCCATGCGCTGCTCGCTTACTTGTCGCAACACGCGCAACATGGCCAGCGACAAATCAAATGCCGCATCAAATTTTTTGGCGTCGGCGTCCATATACATGCAGATTGCGGTGAACGCCGTCAACCCACGCACCGCGTTGAGATAGCCAAACGCGGTCTGGTCGCCGGGCGCGGATCCGGGAAGCGCTGTGAGTCCTTTGGCCTTCCATTTGGCATCAAGAGCCTCCTCGCCGTAGGGAATTCCAATCACAAAACAATTTTGCGCCTTCGTGATCGCCTCACGCAAAGCGGGATTCGCCACGACCCATTTTTTCCATTCAGCAAAACCCTCCATGCCCGGCCAAATATTTTCAGGCGTCGGCGCAATGTCAACCGGCATTGGTGTCGCGGCAATCCACGCGGGAAATAGAATCGACGCGCTGCGATTTTTTTCGCTCACGCCCATCCAAAAAACGTTGAGCTCCTTCAAGGCCGCCGCACTTGTGGTGGGACCTTTGGCAACTGCGGCAGTTGCGGCAGTTGCGGTTGCCGTCGTCGCGGCCTTCTTCTCTGCCTTCTTGGCTGGCTCCACTGGTGTTGCAACCGGTTTCTTGGCGGGCGTCTGTTGGGCGGCCCCAGAATCTTTCGCGGGCGGATCTTTTGCAGGCGGATCTTTCGCGAATGAGGAGGCGTTCAACACAAACACAATTAAAAAGGCGAATCGAATTTGCATGGGGTCTCTGTTTGCAAGAGCTGAAATCATACCCACACAATGACGATCAAGCCGTTGGTCGCTAAACTTATCCCCCTAAGCGTTGGACGTATGAGCAAACCTGCGCAATTCAAGCCAAGTTCACTGGTACACAATATTCATGAGCAAATCCAAATCCAACCCGCTTCCATGTCCAGCCAAGTGCAATGTGTTCATCGCTGGAACTGGTGGACGGGAACATGCGTTGGCATGGAAACTGAAACAAAGTCCGCGACTTGGCAAACTCTGGGTTGATCCCAATGCCAATGTTGGCTTGCGTCAACTTGGCGCCGTGTGCCCGCAAAGTTTGGACCCCAAAAATAAATTCCACTTCAAACGATTCCTAGAAAAGGAATCCATTCACCTGATTGTTGTCGGTCCAGAAACATTGCTTGCCGCTGGTTTCGCGGATCAATATCACGACCCGCCAAATCGCTTGGTGTTCGGTCCAACGCAGTCCGCCTGCAAATTGGAGTGGGACAAAGCCTGGTGCAAACAAGTGCTTCGCTCCGCCGGTGTTCCCATGGCGGAGGGCCGTCCATTCACCCAATTGGATGCGGCGCTGAACTACATCAATAGCCGCGAAGATCCGCTGGTTATCAAAGCCGCTGGTCTAAGCGCTGGCAAGGGCGTGACCGTGTGCGCCAACAAAAAAGAAGCCATCGCCGCTGCTACCGCCGCGCTGCAAATGAAATCGCACGGCGACGCCGGCGCGACCATCGTCATTGAAGAGCGCCTGCACGGCCAAGAAATGAGCGTGCTTGCGTTGGTGGATGGAAAAACAATTTGGATGCTTGACGCCTGCCAAGATCACAAGCAAGTTGGCGAAGGCGACACCGGTCCCAACACGGGTGGCATGGGCGCGTACTCGCCAACTCCGCTGGCAACCAACGACGTGATGCGCATGATTGAGCGCGATGTATTTGTGCCCACGCTTGACGCCCTGCGCCGCGAGGACATTGATTTTCGCGGCGTGTTGTTCGCGGGAATTATTTTGACCCACGGCGGTCCCAAAGTATTGGAATTTAATTGTCGCTTTGGTGATCCTGAAACTCAATCACTCATGGCGCGCTGGAAGGGCGACCTACTGGAAACATTGTGGCTCACCGCCTCGGGTCAACTTGATCAAGCCAATTTTTCTTTCGAGGGCGGCGCCAGTTGCTGCGTTGTGGTCTGCGCGCAGGGCTACCCCGCCAAACCGAGCGTGGGCAACACCATTTCTGGCATCGAAGCCGCGGAAAGTCTTGGCGCGCCACATCAGAAAGTTATTTGTTTCCATGCTGGCACCGCTTCTGGAACCGCCGGCGTACCCGTGACCTCTGGGGGGCGTGTCATTGGGGTAACCGCTGTTGCCTCAGATGTACAAATAGCCAGCGCCTTGGCCACCCAAGCCGCAAGCCACATTCACTTTGAAGGCGCATTCTTTCGCCGCGATATTGGTTATCGCGTTCTTAAAAACACCACGCAAACCACAGGCTAAAGCCTAATTTGCAACTTTCTCCTTCACTTGACGAATGCGTCCGCGGGCGCATTCAACATGCGCAATGGAGCCCTTGCCCCGAATTCAAATCACAGATTTAACGGAATTGTTCTTCCCAAATCCTTGAGGATTAGGGAACTTACCGCTAACCTGTGACGGAATGGCTTACTAGCAAATCTGCTGATTCGCCCGCGTTGAGTTATGCCTCGTTCTTGCCCTTCTTGGAGACCCTCACACATGTTCCGCCTGTCAACTTCACTCGCTGTTTTTGTTTTGATTTTCACTTTGACATTGGCCACTCAACAAGCTTCTGGATTAGGCGCCACGTCAACTACCACAACATCCAACACAAGTTCCAACACAAGTTCCAACACAAGCACCAACACTAAAAAAACCGCGGAACTCATCACCCCCAAACAGGGATCAACACTTCCAGGACTTGGAACCACAAACAACCAAATTCCAAACGAATCCAGCGACGTCGATCTTGTCCCACGCAAATTAGCCAACAAAAACAAAACCACCGGACCCGATTCCATGGATGCCGTCATGTCGGCTGGCGGCGAGAACCTTGCCGTTCGATCGGGTCGCATTTTGGTGAAATTTCGAGATGAATACAAGGTTCGCTGCAGTCCAGGCCTTGTTGGCAATGTGCTGACCTGCGCCTCGACACGCGCCGCCGGAGCCATCGGAGCCAACGGACAACCCAACCCCATTGCGCCGGCTAGTTCTTTGGTCGATCGATTTTCTGGAACAATCCAGCCCGCTATTCATAAATCAGTTCAGCAACTCGCCGATTTGGAAAAAAAGGCCGCGACCAAATCTAAAATTGCGCAACCTGATTTAGCGGGCTACATGTACATCACCGTGACTCCGTCTGCACTTTCCGCCGCGGCGGAAGCTTTCAATGATCTTGATTGCGTGGAGTTTGCCCAAGTTGATTACCTACCAATTCCAGCTCAGTGCCCTGATCGAGATATCAGCCTTCAAAAAGGACCTGCAAGCGAAGGGGCGGACATTGGAATTAATTGCCAACTTACCACCGACAACAATGGAAACCCTCTTGTCTGCGCTCCACCAGGACCTGTTTTCGTTGTGGGAACCGCCGCACGCAGTTTCTCTGGAGGCGCCGGAGTGATTGGGTGCAACCGACCCTCTCGATGGCTTGGTTATACAGTTAATTTTGCAACGGCAGATTGTATTTCCTATGCAGCTCCTGCCCAACCAGTGCCATCCGCTCAATGGGATTGCACTGCTTGTAATCAAGGCGGTGGTATTGGTCCTGGATCTTGCATCCAACCTGCTACTGGATTTGTCTCAAATACAACGTGTCAATATGGTTGCCGCAGTTTGCCCTGTGCAGATTATCTGGCAACGACACTTGGGTTTGCATTTTGCACCGATCAAACGGATCCCCGCGGCTGGGACAGCGTGTGCGCAACTCTTGCCAATATTTATTGTCCAACAATCATCAACATTCCAACGCCTTACAACAACTCATCAATTGGGGATGGAGGCATGCCGCAAGTCGATCTTGCAACCCAGACCTGCTACGGCGTGGTATTTACCGCTCCCCAAACTTGGTTCTTTGATGACATTGAAGTGTATGACCCCTGCTTTTCATTGCGTGGTCCTGCATTCCCAGGGATCACTGGCACTGTCACTGGTGGCGGCATTTTAAAGTTTACAGATATTGGCAATGGAAACGGAATTCGTCCCTGGGGTTTCACGGGTGCAGCCTCAAACTTTGCCTACCCATTCCTGCATCAAATTATTCCTCTGGCCACCAACACTCCCGCACCAACGTCCTTCTCGGCACTTGCAAACTGCGCTGGTCTAAGGTCCAACCAAAGACTCACTTCAACTACCTCGCAGTACTTTCAAGGTGGAACCATGCTTTCCACAATCGATCCTGTTGATTCAAACAATGCAAATCTTGCTGAATTCGATAATGCATTTAAATCTCAACCATTCGCTTTCTCACATGACTGCTTTAGCGCGGTCGGTAATGTTCCAGGTTGCAACCTTACTCAATGTTGCGTGTACGTTTGCGTGAATGATTCATCGTGCTGCTCCATTGGTTGGGATGCGGCGTGTGTGAATCAAGCTCGAACCAATACCGAGCTATGCCAATCTGGGGCTCTTACAGCAACGGCGGTTAGCAATTGGGCAAGTCCACCGCCGGCTCCTGGTATTCCCAGTTTTGAACCTGTTGAAATTGATAGCGGGACCACGACTAATTTCAAGGCAAGAAATCTAGCATTGTTTGGAAACGGATTGCCCAACGTGCTTTCCACATCTGAATACATCAGCCAAATTCAAAAGATCGCCAGCGGCTCTCTTGCATTCTGTAATGTAAATGCGCCAGCGCCAGCGCCAATCCCCGCCCCAACTTTTTACAAGGGAGTGAGTTACACAATTAAATTCACGGGAACAACAAGTGCTGCCGAGTGGCTAGCACTTGGCGCCCCTTCGAGCGCAGTAGGAACGGTGTTCACATCAAAGATAACAGGCGGCAGTGGCACCGGAACTGGAGTCGCCACAGCAAATGCTTTACCTTCCATTACCCCAACTGCACTGACATTTGCTCAAACGACACCACTTGATGTACCGGCTACTTCATTGGATTTCAAAGCAACTGGTGGTGGTATTACGGGATACGGTCAGTGCTACAGAATTAAAACTGTTGGCACTACAAATTGGACTCTTGTTGGCGCAAGTTCCAGCAATGTTGGTGTGATTTTTGTGGCAACTGCTCAGGGCACAGGAGACGGAATTGCAACCCCATTGTGCATCCCACTTCCTTTAGATCAATCCTATGACTTCCTGAACACCGGATTTTCTGGCGGCGGCATAGATGTCGCGGGCATGAAAGCATTTACAAGTGGCATTCTACGAAATGGAGTTCCTCTGAGTAGTGACTGCATTGAAGGAGCACTCACACAAATTGGCGTGATTGATTACTCGGCTATTCTTGACCATATTGACCTTTTGGGACAGGTCACTGTTGAAACGGGTCAAGTCGTCGTAATTCCAACTCCGGGAACATCAACCATTATCAATCCGGAGCATGGAACTGCCGTGTTGGGTGTTTTGGTGGCCGCCGACAACGGCTTTGGAATGAAAGGTTTATTGCCCCGCGCTCATGCAACATTTTTCCCCGCGGTCACCAGTTTGCAGGGTGGGCGAGTCGCTTCGGCGATTATTGCTGCTGGTGAAATTCTGGGTGACGGCGATGTCCTGTGCATTCCCCTTGAGTATGGCGCTGGGTATACCTTGGCGGCTGATCAGTTTGTAAATCAGTTGTTTAGTGTGGTTGATTCCCTTGGAGCAACAATTGTTATTCCCGCGGGAAATGGTGGATTTGAAGTGCAACAAGCCGATCCCGTTATTGCGATTACGGTAGGCGCCGCGTGGCCAGGCAGACAAACTCCCATTCCTTATGGAAGCTCGAATGCGCTTCAATCTTCTTCCCCAGTTTACCCCGGAACTGAATATTGCCGTTACAGATCAAGTAATTGGGGAAGTGTAATTGGCAACGGCTATATCGATGTCGCTGGTTGGGGTAGTGGTATTTGCACCTTGGGTGAAGGAACACTCTTCAACAATAAAACTTCGCTCACTCCCGCCACGCCACAGCAAAACTATCAAGCCAACTTTGGACAGACCAGTGGAGCCTGCGCAATGATTGCTGGTCTGATTGGCGCTCTCAATGGTTTTTCAGAAGAAATGTTTGATGGCAGCATTGGCACCCAAAGAATCAGAAATATTCTGAACAATGTCGCTGTTGATACTCAGGGCAATCCAACTGGGGTTTATTTGGGAAGTGTAATAACACAATGCGGATATCCTGCTGGTGCTCCCTTACCCTCGACAGTATCTGATTTACCTCAAATCGTGGCCAACGGAGATATTTTATTAGCACCAGCAACAGACCATAATGTTGGTGGATTTCCGCTTGCCTCCATATGTTTAGAAAATATATTTATAAATGAGTCGTACCCTGGTGGCAGTCCATTTGACATGCAGGTGATCACTGGAACCCCCATCAGTGGCAATAAATTCACACTCGGAACCCTCAACAATAAATTCCTTCAAATTCAGGCCCAGCAAAAAGGTCGTGGCTCGCGCGGCTCAGGATATGGACCATCGCTTCAATATATTGGCATGGGTCTTGCAACCGACATTCAAGTCCGATCAAAATTGCTCGTAAGCGATGTTTCATTGGTCAATGATGTGCTCTTTCAAGGCTATGGCATGATCACTGGAGGCGGTGGTGCTTCAAGCAGCACCAATACTGGTTCAGCCATAGGCATTTTGTATGCGTATAACCGCAGAGCCAATCGTTGGATTTATCTTAACTTTGGTTTCCTCAATGGAGTGGCGCCAATGGACAGTAATGTGGCAAACGTTGCGGAACGATTAAGTTTCACGGGCTATAACCCCCAAGACTTCGTGGTCACCGAAGGCAGCGATCATGTGGTGTATACCCGCTACCTCACATTCGGATTTGGAGTTGTTGGTGCCTACCGCGTGTTTTGGGATCAAATATTTGTTCAACTGAATCCACCAGCCCCTATCTGATCAGAAATTCTGGTTTGGAAACTCTGTCACATATTGAAAAGAAATGGTTTAAGCCGTGGAGCATGACTATGCTTCATTTGTGAATCCACGACAATTCTCCGATCAGTCCACTTCTCAAACCATCAACCAGAGCGGAAATTCTTCCCTTGAAGCCATAAAAATTCTAGCTGATGGGCGCCAAGAATTCATAGAACTCTGGGGCGATATGGGCGCGCGTTGGGGAGTTCCCCGCAGCATGACTGAACTGCATGCGTTGCTGTACATCGTTGGCACTCCCATGAACACCGACGAAATCATGAAACAGCTTTCCATCAGTCGTGGCAATGCCAGCATGACTTTGCGCACACTGCTTGACTGGGGCATTATCACTCGCGCGCATCGGCCTGACGATCGCAAGGATTATTACATTGCGGAGCAGGATGTGTGGAAACTCTTTGCAACCGTGGCGCGCGCGCGCAAGCGACGTGAATTGGAGCCACTCGCCGCTCGTTTAAAATCGCTCTCTCTGAAATCAAATGCGGATGCCACAAGCGACGGCGTAGCGCATCGAGAACGAATTGAATCCATGCTTCAATTTATCATTCAATTTGACGGGCTATCGGAGCGATTTCTAAGCATGGGTGGCCTTAGCCTTGAGATTCTCTCAAAACTGATTGGCTCTTCCAAAAATAAATCGCCATAAATTCTTTGGCAAGTCGTGGAGTGAGTCCAACAGCGAAGTAGTACCAGCGAAACGTATCCATAATGAAATGGATGGAAGCGCGCTGCCACTTGGATTTGTCCAAAACGAAAAACCATTGGTCAAACTTGACCTCAAACTTAGAAAAGGACAGAGCGGGATTCGAACCCGCGGTACAAGAATTACCCTGTACACCGGTTTAGCAAACCAGCGCCTTCAGCCACTCGGCCATCTGTCCAAGGCACCATCATTCGTGAGCAAGCAGTGTAGCGAGGTTGGGTTAATCCGCT
>CANJIC010000006.1 GCA_947474205.1 Planctomycetaceae bacterium
AACTCCAACGCGCCAAGAGAAATATCCAGTGGAATTCCTTGCGCGTCGCGGAGTAATAACACACGGTGCGCCAAAGCAAACTCGCGCGCCCCATGCAAGCGAGGAGCAAACACGCTCAACAGCGCATCAACCGTCTTCACGTCATCAATTACTGCGCTCATGGCAACTAGATCAACATCCGCGGTTAAGCGTGGTTCCCCCCAACGAGCGACCGCGACACCGCCGATGACACATGCATCTATGCTTGCCGCATGGAGCACATCAAGTGCTTGCGCAGCGGCACGCAGAAGTAAATTCAACGCGCGCCCTTTAATGTGAGCGCCGCGTGAAAGTCGATCAAACCGGAATATAAATTTGCCGGACTCGCACGGTGCGCCGCGATAGCCAATGGCAACATGCCATCAAATACAGCAAGTGATTGCGTTTCACGGGTCTTGGCAAGATTGATATCGCGTTCGTGATTCAACTTTTCAGAAGCCTCCGCCCACTGCGCCACACGCGCGCGCACAGCGCTTTTTGAATCTTCAGCATGGGGTTTAGACATGAACTGATTATATGTAATTCGCGCAGAGCCACCAAACAACAATTGTTCCAATTCGAATAATGTCCGTGACCGATTCAATGTGCGCTGAATGCGAAGCAACCAGGCGCCCCAAATACTGACGGTAAAGCAGCAATGAAACGCAAGTAGAATCGCCAGAGCAATGGCACAAACAAAAACCACAGCGTCCAAAGCGTCCGCCAAAAAAACCGCCACAAAATCCATGATTCAAAAGCGGCTCGCAACAAAGCCGTCAACACAATCGGCACCAAAGTCGGCCACTGTTGACGCGTACGTTGCGGGCTTGCCAGCGGATCGCAAAGTGATCGTTGCGGCGTTGCGACGCGTGATCAACCAGAACATTCCAAAGGGATTTCAAGAATGCATCAGCTATGGAATGATTGGCTGGGTGGTTCCGCACGCGCTGTATCCAGCTGGATACCACTGCAATCCATCGCTTCCACTTCCATTTATAAATTTGGGGTCGAAGAAAAACTACATCAGTTTGCACCTGATGTGCCTTTACATGGACGCGAAGATGATGGCGTGGTTTGCCGCGCAATGGAAAAAGATCAGCGCCAAGAAGTTGGACATGGGCAAGGCGTGCCTGCGCTTTCAGAAAGCCGACGATATGCCTCTGGAATTAATCGCGAAGCTGGTGGGTAAAATTTCGCCCAAGCAGTGGATCGAAATCTATGAGCGGCGATTAGGCTGACGACGCTTGGGTTGATTGAATGGCCGAGAAAATACGCAACATATGGCCGTCGGGGTGGCTGAAGATTATCGCGCCATTGATCATCGCCACGGCGGCCTCCGCGACATGGGCGGTTTTATTTTGACACGTGTCAATAAACGTAAATTCCGAATTACGGACAAAACATCCGATCAAAACGCAATCTATGCTTTATTTGAGCGGCATCATGAAAGAATCAACACACCAACACCGCGCGCAATTTGAATGGGCTGTCATTGGCGCGGGACCAGCTGGTATAGCCACCATCGGTCGCCTGCTCGACGCGGGCGTGAACGGCAAAAGCATTGCATGGATTGATCCGCATTTCACGGTTGGGGACTTTGGTGCCAAGTGGCACAGTGTGTCTAGCAATACGCGAGTTGGACTTTTTGAGAAATTTCTCCATGAATGCAAGTCATTCCATTACGACAAGTGCCCTTTGAAATTTGCGCTACATGAAATGGATCCGCTGAAGACCTGCGAACTGAGCTGCATGGTGGCGCCGCTGAAATGGGTGACCGACCAATTACGCGGACAAGTTGTTTGCATTCAAGAACATGCAAGCGCGTTGAATTCCCACAAATCACTTGCGCATGCGCGTGTGTGGGACGTTGCGCTAGAGAGTTCGTTGATCACGTCGCACAATGTTGTTCTGGCGCTGGGTTCGCAGCCAAAGTCGCTGAACCTGCCTGGGGTAAAAGAAGTTTCTGTCACTGACGCACTGAATGCGCAACGGCTCAGCCAGTGCTTTCTGCCATCGGATACGGTGGCGGTGTTTGGCGCGTCGCACTCGGCCATTTTAATTATTCGATGTCTGCTGGAACGCTGCGCCGTGAAACGTGTGGTGAACTTTTATAGAAATCCAATTCGTTACGCGGAGTATTTGGACGGCTGGATTCGCCACGACGACACCGGTCTCAAGGGCACAACCGCGCAATGGTCGCGCGACAATATTGATGTGAATTGCCCAGAGAATCTTCATCGCGTGCTCTCCACGCCAGAGAATCACGCCAAGCATTTGCCGGACTGCACCAAGGCGGTGTACGCGGTGGGCTTTACGCCGCGCCTTCTAAGCGTGGACGGGCAAATGGATTTGCAATACAACCCAGAGAATGGCGTGATTGCGCCTGGTTTATTTGGCGTTGGCATTGCGTTTCCAGAGGCGCGCGCCAACCGCGATGGCGTGGTGGAGCATCGAGTTGGTCTTTGGAAATTTATGGAATATTTAGGCGACGTTGTGCCGCTGTGGATTGCGCAAAGAGTCTGACACATTATTTTGAAATCAAATCAAATTTTTTTTCTAAGTTAAATTATTTCATGACACAACTAAATCGCAATGAACCTTGTGCATGCGGCAGCGGGCGCAAGGCCAAGAATTGTTGCATGCGCCCCACTGTGCCGCTTGGAAAAAATAATCTACTTTCCATACCGCCCATGGATGGCGCGCCGGCGCGCATGGTGTCGGCGCAGGACGCGGTGGACTTGGCGCAAGATGCGCACTCGGGTGGCAATCGTGAACGCGCCGAGCACATTTACAATGTAATACTTGCCGCTGATCCGCAGAATGCGCAGGCGCTGTTCTTCACCGGCGTGCTGCGTCATCAGGAATCGCGTTATGTAGAGGCGCTTGATTTCATGTTGCGTGGTATTGACAAACTTCCTGGCGTGGCGAACTTGCATTACAACTTGGGAAAGTTGTACGACGATCTAGAGCGCTACCCAGAGGCGATTGCGCAGTATCGGCGTGCGATTGAAATTAATCCCAAGCACACGTTGGCGCACACAAATTTGGGGCTGGCGCTGCGTGAAGTTGGCCAGTTTGACGACGCCATTGAAAGTCTGAAGCGCGCCGTGGCGTTGCAGCCCGCGACGCAATTGTTGGTGCAAAATTTAATTTCAACCCTGAACTACGCGCCCGATATGAACACGGCGGATATTTTTGACGCGCACAAAAAATGTGGCCAGCAATTTGAGCGCTCCATCGCGCAATTTGCCGCGCGCAATGCGAGCGTTGGCGAAGAAGCAAATGCGCGCCATGAAAGCGGCGCGCGTCCCCTGCGCATTGGATATGTTTCGCCGGATTTTCGCCAACACTCGGTGGCGCACTTTATTGAGCCCGTGCTTGCGGCGCACGACAAGAAAAGCTTTGACGTGTTCTGTTATTACAACGACACGGTTTCAGATGACACAACGCTGCGAATTCAAAGTTTGGTGCCGCACTGGCGCGTCTTGGCGGAACTTTCCGACCACGACGCGGCGCGAAAAGTGCAAGAAGACAAGATTGACATTCTTGTTGACTTGGCGGGTCACACCAATCGCAATAGTTTGATGATGTTCGCTCGCAAGCCCGCGCCGGTGCAAGCCACGTGGCTGGGCTATCCCAACACGACTGGTTTTTCTTGCATGGATTACCGCATTACTGACGCGTTGTGCGACCCCGTAGGCATGACGGACGCGCTGCACACCGAGAAGTTGATTCGGCTGCCAGATTCTTTTTCGTGCTTCACGCCGCCCGCCAATTCGCCAAATGTTGGCGCGCTTGCCGCGTTGCATGGCAACGGGATTATGTTTGGATCATTCAATTATTTCATAAAGATGAATGAGCGCGTCATTGAAACATGGGCGCGCATTCTTGCGCGCGTTGCCAATTCACGCCTGACTTTGAAATATAGAAGCTTGAACTCGGAGTCTGTTCAAAATGTTGTTTGCGCGGCCTTTGCCAAGCATGGCGTGGCGCGCGATCGACTTGTGTTGTTGGGCAATGACGCGTCACAACTTGATCATTTGGCGCGCTACAACAAGATTGATATTGCGCTTGATCCGTTTCCGTACAACGGAACCACAACCACATGTGACGCCTTGTGGATGGGCGTTCCAGTAATTGCGCTTGCAGGAAAAACCCATGTGAGCCGCGTTGGCGTGAGCCAGTTGACCAACATTGGATTGCCAGAATTAATCGCCGCGGACAAAGATGAGTATGTGGAAGTAGCGGTTGCGCTTGCAAGTGACTTGCCGCGGCTTGCACAACTGCGAAGTGAATTGCGCCAGCGCATGCACATTTCACCATTGATGGACGCGCCGCGCTTCACGCGAAATCTGGAGGCGGCGTTTATGCAGATGTGGCGTGGGCGCATCTAACTCTTGCTGCATTGCATGTTCAAACTAATGCACACGCCGCCAAACATTTTCAATGATGTGTCCTCGAACAAACCAAATGACTGCACCCGTTGAATATTTACAAATCCATGGGAGTGCAAACACGATCCAAGCAGGTCAAAGCTGAAACCGCACTTGTGAAAATCGTACTCGTCGAGTTGGCCGCCACAAATCATCATTTGCACATATTGGCGCTGCTCCGCTGGCAATTGCGGATCGGCAAATATTTTCATAAGTATTTCTAAATCTGGAACTGCCACACGCAATATGCCGCCTGTCTTCAACACGCGCGCCACTTCTTTCAGCGCCGTGTGTAATTCTTGGCGCATGCCCAAGTGCTCATACACATGGCTGGCGTAGACCTCGCTCACCGAACCATCGGCGAACATGGAAAGATCCGTGACCAGGCCAACTACATCCACGCCTGGACGCGGCTGCGCGTTCATCAGAGTCCAACCCTCCTTCACATCGTGGCCGCCAAGGTGCAGACGAATGGGCTTGTTGGAAGTGGATGTGATTTGATTCGCTGGTGTCATTGCGCGCGCATCGTAGATGCAATTCACAAATCAAAGGCGCACAATTTGGCCGCGGATTTCATTTGACCGCATGAAATGCGCGAGCATTCAATCGCTGATGAGTTGTATATATTGATGGAGTGTCGTGTTGAATGTTGCCATGGAGAGTCTTTGAACAGGCTTATAGCAAAAGGTATTTCACGCAATGAGCACCGTTGGACGAAATGACCCGTGTTCCTGTGGCAGCGGGCGCAAAGCTAAAAATTGTTGCCAAAGTTCCAAGGGCGCTTCGGGCGCCGCAAGCAATGCGCCAATGATTTTGCTGCCAGCCATGGAAGGCTTGCGCGCGCAAGAAGTGCATGTGGGCCAGGCCGTATTGATCGCGCAGGATCGACAACAACATGGCGACTTGGCTGGCGCGGAAAAAATTTATCGACTTATTCTTGCGGTGGACCCGAATCACGGCGATGCCATGTTTTTTCTTGGCGTGCTGGTTCATCAAATGGGAAATTCCAGGCAAGCGTTCACCCTGCTGAAACTTGCCATTGAAAAACATCCCAAGGTGTTCAAGTATCACTTTAATTTTGGAATTATTTGCGACGAAGTTTCCGCGCTTGAAGAGTCCATCAAGGCGTATCGATGCGCGATCGCTATTGATCCGCAACCTGCCGCATGGGGCAATCTGGGCAAAGTGCTGAAACAATTTGGAGAGTTGGATGAGGCGGCGGAATGCTGCAAGCAATGCATTCAATTGCAAAAGCATTTTCAGAATGCGATTCCCTACAACAACCTTGGAACCATTTATCAGCAACAAGGAAAACTGAAGGAGGCGGTTGAAAGTTTCGCAATGGCCCTTTCAATTGACCCCAGTGACACAATGGCGGAGAGTAATTACTTGTACACGCTAAATTTTTTGGCGCAACCAGATTTGCAAAAGATTTTCAACGCTCATAAAAACTTTGGCGCGCGATATGACCGGCCCATGGCGCCGCGCTCATCGCCAACGGCCACGGATTCCACACGCAAAATTCGCGTTGGGTATGTGTCGGCGGATTTTAGGCAGCACTCTGTCGCGCATTTCATAGAACCCATTTTGGCCGCGCATGGTCAAAGCAAGTTTGAGTTGTTCTGCTACTACAACCACTCCATTGTTGATGAGCGCACCAAGCACATGAAGAGTTTGGTTCCCAATTGGCGCCTTATTTTCCAGCGCGCCGACGCGGATGTGGCCGAACTCATTCGCCGCGATGGCATTGACATACTTGTTGACCTGGCTGGCCACACAGGCACTAATAATTTGCCGATGTTTGGGTTGAAGCCCGCGCCAGTGCAAGTGAGTTGGATTGGATATCCCAACACCACCGGCTTAAGCACTATGGATTACCGCATCACGGATGCGTTTGCGGATCCGCAAGGCGCGGCCGATGGCTTGCATACGGAAAAACTATGGCGTCTTCCAGAATGTTTTTCTTGCTTTGAAGCGCCAGCGCAATCACCGGATGTTGGACCGCTCCCCTTACTCAAGAATGCGCGCGTTACATTTGGTTCGTTCAATAATTTTGCAAAGACCACGCCGCAAGTCATCGCGGTGTGGGCGAACATTCTTAAGCGCGTTGCACAATCTCGCTTGGTGCTTAAAAATAAAAGTATGGCTGCAAAGCATGTGCAAACTTTTATTCTTTCGCACTTTGCCAAGAATGGCGTTGGTCCCGAGCAACTGGACTTCATGATTATGGACAACGACCAAACCAGCCACTTGGACCGCTACAACTCCATTGACATTGCGCTTGATCCATTTCCGTACAACGGAACCACGACCACATTTGATGCGTTGTGGATGGGCGTTCCAATGGTGGTGCTCAGCGGCTGCAACCATGTCAGTCGCGTGGGCGTGAGTCAAATGAGCAACTTGGGTTTGCCGGAGTTGATCGCGCGCGACAGCAACGACTATGTGGATATTGCGGTGAAGTTGGCCAACGATGTGCCGCGGTTGACGGCACTGCGCGCGGGGCTGCGTGAGCGGTTGAAAAATTCTCCGCTGATGAATGTGCCGCGCTTTACGCACAATCTTGAGGACGCGTATCAAGCCATGTGGAAAATATATTTAGGCGCACAGGCAACATGATCACGCTGCCTTCACTGAGCAACCAACCGCCAAAGCGGGTTTCTATTGCGGAGGCCATGCAGGTGGCGCAGCAACTACAAGCGCAAGGCGACATTGCGGGCGCTGAAAAAATTTACAAGTTGGTCTTGGAAGCTGAGCCCAATCATGGCGACGGAATTTTTTATCTGGGCATGATTCTTTGCCAATCCAAAAGATTTGACGAGGCGTTCACGCTGTTGAAGCGCGCCGTGAAAGTTCATCCGAACGTTTTTGAATTTCATTACAACCTTGGACTCATCTACGAATCCAACGGACACTTTGCGCAGGCGCTAGAGTGCTATCGCAGGGTGGTTGAGCTTGAACCAAGCGGCAATTCCCACTCCAACTTGGCCAAAAATCTTTCCGACAGCGGGCAATTGAATGAGGCCATTGAATTTGCGCGCGAAGCCGTAAAAAGATTGCCGCACAACCAGCGGGCAATTCCCCACAATAATTTAGGAAGCGCATTGACACTTCGCGGCGAGCTTGAAGAGGGACTAGAAAATTACAAATTGGCCATTGCCATTGATGTTGAAAACGCATCCATGCACAGCAACTATTTGCTGGCGATCAATTATGTGGCAAACCCGGACTTGGCGAGCCTGTTTCAGGAACACAAAAAGTTTGGCGACAAGTTTGAAAGTTTCATAGCGAAGATGTATGAAAATCCATTGGCCACGAAAGCCAAGCGCGCCCAACGCACGAGCGCTGATCACAAGCCGCGCATTGGATATGTGTCACCCGATTTCTACGGCCACGCCGTGGGACAATTCATAGAACCTATTTTGGCCACGCATGACAAAAATAAATTTGACGTGTTTTGCTACAGCGACAATTACCACACGGATGACAGCACCGCGCGCATGAAGGCGGTGGTTGCCAACTGGCGCCAAGTGGACAAATTGAACGACGAAGATTTGGCGCGCATGATTCAATCGGACGGCATTGACATTCTTGTGGACCTTGCGGGACACACTGCGCTCAACAGAATGGGCGTGTTCATTCGCAAGCCCGCGCCGATTCAAGTGACTTGGATTGGATATCCAAACACCACCGGTTTGTCGACCATGGATTACAGAATCACGGACACGCTTGCCGACCCAGTTGGCGCCGCCGACGAACTGCACACGGAGAAGTTGCTGCGTTTGCCAGAATGTTTTTCCTGTTATCAAGCGCCCAAAAACAGTCCCGACGTTGGCCCGCTTCCCGCGCTTAGCAATGGCTTCATCACCATTGGTTCGTTCAACAACTTTGCCAAGATCACGCCGCACGTCATGCGCGTGTGGATTGACATTATGAATCGCGTGCCGGGATCTCGTTTGCTTCTGAAGAACCGCAGCTTGGACAACCCGCGTCTGAAGCAATTGATTCTTGATGAACTTTGCAAGCACGGCGCGGATGCAAAGCGCGTTGAATTGCGCAGCCCCGATATTTCTTCGGTCGAACATTTGAATGGCTACAACTTGCTTGACATTGCGCTGGATTCATTTCCATACAACGGAACCACGACAACATGCGAGGCGCTGTGGATGGGCGTGCCCGTGATTGCGCTTGCGGGCAACAACCATGTCAGCCGCGTGGGTGTGAGCCAGATGACCAACTTGGGTTTGCCAGAGTTGATCGCGCGCGACACGAATGACTATGTGAATATTGCGGTGGCGCTTGCCAATGATGTGCCACGGCTCGCCGCGCTGCGAAGCGGTTTGCGTGAGCGACTGAAAAATTCTCCGCTGATGAATGTGACGCGCTTCACCAAGAATCTTGAAGACGCGTTTGACTTGATTTGGAAAAAATATGTAGCGGAGCTAGGCGCATGAGCGAGGCGAATGAAAAAAGGGCTGACGCGGATAACGCCACCCCCGCCATGCCTGGTGCGAAGGCGGCGCTAGAGAATTCATCTGCTTCCATAACGCTTCCGAGCGCGGTTGGCGCGGCGCCCACGCAGGTTTCATTGGCAAAAGCTTTGGCGGCGGCGCAGCAACATCATGCCAAGCGTGAATTTGAGGATGCGAAAATTATTTATCAATTGATTCTTGACACGCAACCTGATCACGCGGACGCCATGTTCTACATTGGCGCGGCCATGCACCAAGCGGGCGACAGCGCGCAAGGCGTTGAGCAAATGAAACGCGCCGCGAAATTGAATCCGCGCTCGGTTGCCTACAACTACAACTTGGGATTGGTGTACGAAGCCATTGGCGACATGCCCGCCGCAATCGCGTGCTACAGGCAAGTGATTGCGAATGATCGTGGCGGGCAGTGGCATTGCACGCTTGCCAAGCAACTCACCGACGCCGGCCAACTTGATGATGCGATTGAATTTGCGCGCGAGGCGTTGACCTTGTTGGCGCCACACGCGCGCGGCATTGCGCACAACCAACTTGCCAACGCGCTGACATTGAAGGGTGAATTGACGGAGGCGATTGCCAACTTTCAAATTGCCATTTCGTTGGAAGTTGAAAATGCAATGATGAACAGCAACTATGTGTTTGCGCTGAACTATGGCGGCCAACCAGATTTAACCGCGATATTTCAAGAGCACAAAAAGTTTGGCGACAAGTTTGAAAGTTTTGTTCCACGTATGTACGTCAATCCGTTGCAGGCGAAGGCCGGCGACAGTACGTTCACAAATTCCAAACGCCGCCTGCGCATTGGCTATGTGTCGCCAGATTTCAACGACCACGCGGTTGGAAAATTCATTGAGCCGGTTCTTGCCGCGCACGACACCAACAAGTTTGAAGTGTTTTGCTACTACAACAAACCCCGCGTTGACGACGCCACCAAGCGCATGCAATCCGCCGTGGCAAATTGGCGCATGACCTCCACCATTTCCGATGATGAGTTGGCGCGAATGATTCAAGCGGACGCAATAGATATTTTGGTTGACTTGTCGGGCCACACAGGCCTGAATAGATTGTTGGTGTTCGCGCGCAAGCCAGCGCCGGTGCAAGCGACATGGATTGGATATCCCAATACCACGGGATTGTCGACAATGGATTACAGAATCACCGACGCGTTCGCGGATCCCATCGGCGCCACCGAGGCGCTGCACACCGAGAAATTAGTGCGTATGCCAGAATGCTTTTCATGTTTTAAGCCGCCAAGCAACGCGCCGCATGTGAGCCCACTGCCCGCCGTGGCGCGCGGAACAATCACCTTTGGATCATTCAATAATTTCGCCAAGATCACGCCAGAAGTGATGCGTGTGTGGATTGCCATACTTGCGCGCGTTCCTGGCTCGCGCTTGGTGTTGAAGAATTGGTGCCTTGACAATGATCGCATGAAAACATTCATGCTTGAGGCGTTCGCGCGTTGCGGCGCCACGACTGGTCAAGTGGAGTTGTGGAATCCGAACACATCTAATGTTGATCATTTGAATTGCTACAACTCAATCGACATTGGCCTGGATCCATTTCCATACAACGGAACCACCACCACCTGCGACGCGTTGTGGATGGGCGTGCCCGTGATCACACTGGCCGGACTGAGCCATGTTGGCCGCGTGGGCGTGAGCCAGATGAGCAACTTGGGTTTGCAAGAACTGATCGCGCGCGACACGAATCACTATGTGGATATCGCGGTTGCGCTGGCCAATGATGTGCCTCGACTTGCGGCGCTACGTGGCGCAATGCGCGTGCGCATGAGCGCGTCGCCGCTGATGGACGCGCCGCGTCTTACAAAAAATCTAGAGGCGGCGTATGACAATATGTGGAGCGTCTATCTTTCAGCGCAGAAGCCATGAGCACACAAAATATAAATGATCCCTGCGCCTGCGGTAGCGGCCGCAAAGCCAAGAATTGTTGCATGCGACCCGAAGTGCCCAAGGGACGCAATCCTGTCGTGCAATTTCCGCCAGTGCTTGGCCAACCCGCGCGCACATTGCCCATTGCGGAGGCCACAAAAATTGCGCAGCACTTTCACGCCAGCAAAGATTTGCAAATGGCCGCGGAATTATTCCGCCTCATTCTGAACGCGGACGCGGAGTTTGACGAGGCACGCTTCTACTACGGAATCTTGCTGCATGAAACTGGTCAAAGCGACGCCGGCGTTGAGTTGATGCAGCAAACGTGCGCGCACAACACAACCAATGCCCATTATCACATGCGTCTTGGGTTGGTGTTTGATGAGCGACATGATGGTCCGCGATCATTAGCGTGCTTTCGCGCCGCGCACGCCATTGAGCCGACCGCGGGCAGTTGGTACAACATGGGCGTAAGTCTTTTAAACTTGAACATGCTTGCGGAGGCGGAGGAATGCTTTCGCAAGGCGACCAAGTTGTATCCGCCAAATCAAATTACATCTGCACTTAATAATTTGGCGAGCGTTCTGTACAAGCAAGGCAAAGTTGTCGAAGCGCTGGTGAATTACAAAGCCGCGCATGAACTCACTCCGCAGGATGCGCTGATTCATAGCAATTATCTTTTCATTTCCAACTTTGTGCCGCATCCCGACCCCATGGCCTTGTTCAACGAGCATAAAAAGTTCTCGGAAAAATATGAGACTTCGATACGCAAGAACAATCATGATGCGGAAATGGCCGTATCAGTTTTGCAACGCGATCCCAACCGCCGCCTGCGTATTGGCTACCTCTCGCCTGACTTTCGCCAGCATTCCGTGGCGCACTTCATTGAGCCGGTGCTTGCGGAGCATGATCAAAGCAAGTTTGAATTGTTCGCTTACTACTACCACGTGGCCGAGGACGTGACCACAAAACGCATTCGCGCGGTGGTTCCACATTGGCGAAATATTGTTGGACAATCAGACGCGCAGATTGCCGCCAAAGTGCGCGAGGATGAGATTGATATTTTTGTTGATCTGGCCGGCCACGCTGGATTGAATCGTCTGCAAGTGTTCGCGCATAAACCCGCGCCAGTGCAGGTGACGTGGCTTGGCTATCCAAACACCACGGGGTTGACGGGTATGGATTACAGAATCACGGACGCGTTCGCGGATCCGCCAGGCATGACCGAGGCGTTTCACAGCGAGACCTTGGTGCGAATGCCAGAATGTTTCTCCTGCTTCAAGGCGCCGCTACAAAGTCCGGATGTTGCGCCGTTGCCTGCGCTGAGCAGCGGCCATGTCACGTTTGGAAGTTTTAATATGTTCAGCAAAATGACCGCGGATGTGCTGGCCACGTGGGCGCGCATTCTGCTGCGCGTGCCCAATTCGCAATTGGTGATCAAGTACCAAGGAATGGATTCTGCATACATGCGCGAGCTGATTCAAAACATCTTCGTGGGTCATGGCGTTGAGAAGGAGCGCGTGCATACGTTGGGCCGCGACGCTTCGCATGGCGAACACATGGCGCGCTACCACACCATTGATATTGGGCTTGATCCATTTCCATACAACGGCACCACCACCACATGTGACGCGTTGTGGATGGGCGTTCCAGTTGTGGTGTTGGCGGGCAATACGCATGTCAGCCGCGTGGGCGTGAGCCAGATGAGCAACTTGGGTTTGCAAGAAATGATCGCGCAGAACACGAATGAATATGTTGATATTGCGGCGGCAATGGCCAATGATTTGCCGCGACTCGCCGAGTTGCGCGGCGGCTTGCGCCAACGAATGGCGGCGTCGCCTTTGAACAATGTCCCCCGCTTCACGCGTTTTTTAGAGACCGCGTATCAAGACATGTGGACACGCTACATAGAAAAAATTTCCGCGGGCGTTTGATGTCAAGCCAATTATGGCCGCAATGCAAAGTGCTTGCAGGCGCTTGATAACCGAATCAACATTTTGAATTACTTTTGAGATTGTAAATAGCGCGCCTTCTTTTAAACGCGGATGTTCTTATGAACGCGGATGTTCTTATGAACGCGGATGTTCTTATGAATGCGGATGTTCTTGTAAACGCGGATTTTTTTGAACACGGATGTTCTTATGAAAACGGAAATTCTTGTGAAGGCGCGCCTACTTGTGATTGCGCCCGGCCCACATCTGTTCGTAGCCTTGCTCTAGGTTGCGCGTGAAACGTTGCACATTCATCAGCGGCGAACTCAACATGCGCTCACGCATGCCAGCGCGCAAGGCGGAAAGTTTTTCAATATTGCCCGCGAGTTCCACGGCGATATTGACATAGTCATCCTGGTTTTTTGCGATCAATTCTTGCAGACCCAAGTTGCTCATCTGGCTCACGCCCACGCGGCCCACATGGCTAGCGCCTGCAAGCGTGATCACTGGAACTCCCATCCACAACGCGTCCAAAGTGGTGGTGGTGCCGTTGTATGGAAATGGATCAAGCGCGATATCAATGTTGTTGTAGCGCGCCATGTGCTCAACATGCGAAGCGTCATCACCTTGAATGCGCAACTGCGACACAAGCACGCCGCGCGTCATGAATTGATTGTGGATGTATTGCGTCATGGGCACGCTTTCCAAATCCTTGTACTTCAAGAACAACGTGGCCGTTGGAATGCGCTTGAGAATGTTGGACCAAACCGTGATGACTTCCGCGGTGATCTTTGCGAAATTATTAAACGAACCAAAAGTGACGCGACCCGTGCGCTTGGCTTGCAGCGGAGCAACGGCGGGCGCGTCGGCAGGCGCGCTGTAACAGGAAAAAGTTTCGGGCATGCGATGCAATTTCTCGGTGTGAAATGCGTCGGTCATTCCAGGTGGATCCGCGAACGCGTCGGTGATTCTGTAATCCATGGTGCTTAAGCCCGTGGTGTTTGGATAGCCAAGCCACGTCACCTGCAGCGGTGCGGGCTTGCGCGCGAACATGGGCAATCGATTGGTGGCGGTGTGACCCGCTAGATCGATGAGTATGTCAATGCCGTCGGCGCGAATCATGGCGGCAATGTCGGCGTCGGATTTTCCAACAAGACTGCGCCAGTGAGAGACATGACTTTGAATGCGTTTGGTCATGTCATCAACCACGGTGTGGTGGTAGTAGGCGAACAACTGAAATTTATTTTTGTCGTGCGCGGCAAGAACTGGTTCTATGAAATGCGAAACGGCGTGATGACGAAAATCGCTGGAGACATATCCAATGCGAAGCGGTCGCTGCGCGTCGGTTGCGGCGTTGCTTGCGGCATTGGTTGCAGCGCTGGTTGCAGTGCTAGTTGCGGCGTTGCTTATGATCGGCGATTGAAGCGCGGCAGATTTGGCCGCCACGTTCTCATGAAACTCGCCAAACTTTTTGTGGGCCGCGAATATTTTCTCCATGTCTGGAGTTTCCATGTAATTCAAGGCGTATAAATAATTGCTGTGAATGAAAGACTTTTCCGGCGCAAGCAAAAGCGCCATTTCATATTGGGCAATCGCCTGCTTGGCCATTCCTTGCGAGAGCAATTGGTTGCCTTTGTTGTTCAGCGCAATTGCGTTGGTTTCTTTTTCGCAGATCATGTTCAAACTGAGTGACACGTTGCCAAAATTCAAGCTTGAAACGTCATTGAACAAATCAAATGGCGTCTGCGAGGCGATTTTGCGGAACCCCATGAGGTCAAGCATGTGCGCCAACAATTCAAACGCCCACGCTGATCGATTGAAATCATTTTCGTCAAGTTGTTCGCCGTACAAAAGCGTGGTCAACTGATAGCGATGTTGTGTTTCAATCTTTGCCTCGGAGAATAATTTGGCGATATTTTCCAAATTGGGAACGCACAACCGCAACACGCCGCCAGGAATGAGCACGCGAAAGGCCTCAAGAAGCGCATTGGGCAACTCCGTGCGAAATCCAAATCGTTGATAGACAAACGGCGCGTAAATTTCCGCGACGGAATGATTTGCAAACATGGAAAGGTCGCTGCCGTCGCCAACAACATCCACGCCAGGTTTGGCGAGCCTATTCATTAAGGTCCAACCTGACTTGACCTCGCTTCCACCGATATGCAAGCGAATGAAATCTTTGGGCGCGGTGGTGAGGGATGGTGGTAGAGACATGCGAAAGAATGGTAGATGAAAATTTGATTGTTGATGGACGACCATGCAACCAGTGAAGTGGCTTGCATTATGCTTTGACCATGGCCAACAAGGGTCGCGCAAACGCCAAGTCACCAGCCAACAACGCCATGGCATTGGCGCAGCAACTGCACGAGCATGGCGACTTTGATAAAGCGGAACAATTGTACAACCAGGTGCTTTCGGTTCTGCCAAATCATGGTGACGCGTTGTGTTGTTTGGGCTTGCTCCGATTTCAAACTGGGGACGCGCCAACAGCGATCGAGTTGCTGCGTAAGGCCACATTAACGCGCCCCATGCAGGCTAAATTTTTTTACAACTTGGGGAAGGTGCATCAAACGCTTGGCGATATTCCAGAGGCCATGACCGCGTATCAACGTGCCATAGATATTGATGCGAGCCAACCGCAAGCGCATTGCAATTTGGCCAACGCGCTGCAGTTGAAAGGCGACTTGGACGCGGCGCTGCAACAATTTCAGCGCGCCATGCTGGCGTGTCCAACATCCCCGCTTCTGCGCACCATGTATTTATGCGCGCTGAATTATGTATCGGCGCCAGATCCCCAGGCGATTTTTGCGGCGCACATAAAGTTTGCAGATATATTTGAGGCGCCGCTGCGACCGCGGGTGAAAGTGTCTGAGACAAACGCAACGACAACGAACGCGTTGAAAAATAGCTCCGTAAGTGAGCAAGCGCTTCACAGCGATGGCGCTCCAGACAAATTAAAAAATTCCGCAATATCCAATTCGCCAACTGGCGCCAATGCGCCCATTGCAAAGCAACGCCCGCTACGAATTGGCTATGTTTCCCCGGATTTCAAGCAACATTCGGTGGCGCATTTTATTGAGCCGGTGCTAGCCGCGCATGACAAAAGCAAGTTTGAGGTGTTCTGTTATTCAAACAACTTGATGGCCGACGAGGTCACGCAACGCATTCAAAACGCGTGCGCGCATTGGCGTGTGATCGCGGATCAATCCGATGAAGTGGTGGCGAAACAAATTCGCGAGGACGGCATTGACATACTTGTGGATTTGGCGGGACACACGCCGCAGAATCGCTTGCTGGTATTCGCGCGCAAACCGGCGCCCGTGCAAGCGACATGGATTGGGTATCCCAATACAACTGGCTTGACCACGATGGATTACAGAATCACCGACGCGTTTGCCGACCCGGTTGGCGACTCCGACCGGTTTCACACCGAAAAATTAATTCGTCTGCCCGAATGTTTTTCTTGCTTTGAAGCGCCGCGTGAAAGTCCCCAGGTTGGGGCGTTGCCTGCGCTTGCCGCGGGTCACATTACATTTGGTTCTTTCAACAATCCGCTGAAATTCACGCCCGATGTGATTGAGCAATGGTCACACATTCTCAAGCGCGTTCCAAGCTCGCGTCTTGTGCTGAAGTATCAAGGACTTGATTCTGCATTTATGAGCGCCCTGTTGCGCGAGAAGTTTGGCGCGCATGGAATTGCGACGCAACGTCTGGACATCCTTGGCAAAGATGTGTCGCAGCTTGATCACATGAACCGCTACAACCAAATTGACATTGGACTAGATCCATTTCCCTATAACGGAACCACAACAACATGCGACGCGCTGTGGATGGGCGTTCCGGTTGTAGTGCTCGCTGGCAACACGCATGTCAGTCGCGTGGGAGTAAGCCAAATGCAAAACATTGGCTTGCCGCAACTGATCGCGCGCGATGCGAATGACTATGTTGAGATTGCCGCCACGCTTGCGGGTGATCTAGAAAAACTTGCGGCGTTGCGTGGCGGTTTGCGCGCGCGCATGAGCAAGTCGCCGCTGACAAATGTGGCGCGCTTCACGCGCAACGTGGAGGCCGCGTACGAAGTCATGTGGCGCAATCATGTCAATACGCCGGTGGCTTGACTCCAACAGAATTTTTGCAAACACAAACTGCAAAAGCGATACACCCGCGCGTGATGAAGCGTGGGCGTAGAAACTTGCGCGCGAAATATTCCGCGTCACCATGTCCGCCGCATCACGGGGCCCCCAGTTCCGCTGCGAAAAAGATATTTGATTGCAACCCAACGACACCCGTGTTTCGCATAAGTATGTCGCTGAGCCGAGTGGATTCAATCACCGCCATTTGTTGCTTATTGAACATTGCGTTCTGGTACCAGAAGCGATCGCCATCGCGCAAGCGCATGAACTGATCGCGCATGATGGCGATATGCGTCTGACCCAAACTTGCGCCCGGGGCGTGATCCTCCGCGAGCATGCCAACCCACGCGTCAATGTTGTCGACCGTTTTGTACAACTTTTTCAAATTGTCCGCGACAATTGGATTGGAAGTGATTTGCGAAAAGTTTTGCACGCGTGGCAAACCAAAGTCGGCGCGCATGGTGTTGTAGTCGCTCAAGCCGTGGTCGCGGCCGCGCTGAATGTTCAACGCGCCCAAGTCAAAGCCGCCAGAGCCTGGAGGGCCAAACAAAAAGTTGCGCAGCGGATCCACAATCATGGTGTCGGTGATTTGCTGCGTATCAACGGCGAAGTAGCGAATGAATGGATCAATGCCGCCCACACTTGGAATGATGGACGGATTAAAAAACACATTGGCCAGCGGGAGCGAGTCAATCTCAACAAAATTTTCATTCACAACACCAATGTCGGGACCAACCATGGAGTGGCCGTTGCGATACGCCGCGGCAGCGAACGCGTTGCTAATGCCTGGATTCACCGTTGGTTTGTAGCCTTTATACGGCGGCAAGGATTGTCCCATGAGCGCGGGCAAAAACTCGTTGTACACAATCACCTGTATTTCAGCGGTCACAATTTTACGCGCCTCTTGGTAGAGCATTTCGTCATTCCAATCCTTGTGCTCCTTGAAAAGTCGATCAGCATGGCGATTGTGTTCGCGCACAAAAACAGTTTGAAGTGTCGTCAAGCCGGGCTGCTCGTTGGCGCGCACATCACCCGCCACCACCAAAGCTGTGGCCTTGTTTCCCAGCGCGTCGTCGTTGGCTTGCGTTGCATCATTCAGTGGCAACATGTTTCCGTACGCGGTGGCGCGCACTTTCATGCGGCCTCCAGTTCCTGCGCGCAACCATGCGGCGCGCGTGGCGTCGCATCCGTACACCTGCGAAGCATCGACAAAGGAAGTGACTTTGTTGATTTGCTGGCGCGCATTTTTTATTCCTGTTGCCGCGTCGAACGCCGATCGATCCATCCAAATTTTCTTTGTGCCCGTTGATGCGGGATCAAACCACGCGTCGCCTGTTGGAACAGCGATGTCAAACGCCTCGGTCGTTGCGCCAGCCGCCAAACTAATATCGTGATCTAGAAATTGGCCAAACTCATACACGCACGTGGACAACCCGCGCTCATCCGCGGTGGAAACATTGCCTTGCGCCACAAGCGCGTTGCTAATGGCGCGCGCGCTTGGACGATTGGCGCCAGTTGGCGCTGAAAATCCGTCGGCGTAATGCGCGCCACTTTTTTCACGCAGGTAATTGCTCAGCGCGCTGCCCCACTGCGGATTGCCTGCGTTGTTGCCCTTGCCGTCATATGAGCGATATGCCGGCGCAGGTGGATTGTTTCTGATTTGAAGTTGCGTTCCATTGGCATGACTGCGCACAGCGGCGCGCCAGCCATCACGAGAACCGGAAATGCGCGGATCAATGCGGCCTTGCGCGGATTGATCCGTTTGATTTGCGGCGGCCGCGATCATGACGCCCGCCAACAATGCCAGCGCGAATATTTGCGCGGGCAATCGCCTGCCTTCATCTGGCGCGCACACGCCGCGATCGGATTGCAGTAATGCGTTTTGCGAATCCATACTTAGACGCAGTGACTTGTGTCCATTTCCCATGTCGAACTCCTTGGATAGGGCGGTGCAACAATTTCGCTGACACATACTTTGTCATCTATTAAGAAAACGGGACACAAAATGAAAACTTTTTTTAAAAAGATGGCAAGAGTCTCGGTGTCATAACTTGTTTCAGCGATTGAAAAAGTTACAGCCGCATTGCGCAAAGTGGTTGCATGAATGAACTACTTTTAGGGACACGGGCCCCAGTTCAAAAGAACAAGCGACACATCGGCGGAATCCGTGGTGCCATCACCGTCCAAGTCGTATGCGCCAGGCTCACTCCAATTCAGCAGCACCAGGCTGATATCGCCTGAGTCAACAGTTCGATCTTTATTCACATCACCCGTGCACAGGGAAATAAATCCGCCAATGCCAACGCAGCCAAGGTCGGTTGGCATAAGTCCTGGCGTGGTGAAGTTTGCCACGCAACCCACTTCAATAGTTGCGCCTGGCAGAATGCGCGCGTTGTAATCCGCGTTGGTCACAACATAATGCGTGCCAACTTTGCTCTTGATGACACCGTTCCACAAACTGGAAATGTTGGCGGCCCAATCAAATTCCAAAGTCCAGCTTTCAATGTTCTGATTTGTTTGATTGGTGATGCGGAACGCCGCTTGACCGCCGCCAGTCCATTGAGATGTGTGCGCGAAGGCGACGGTGGCGGAAATTACGGGCGGTGGTGGCGGATCGCCGTACACAACGCCGCCAAAATCCAAATCACTGGTGGAGAAAAACGCTTCGTTGGCTGGATCAATGCGCTGCCAAATCACATACAAAACATGGCAACCAACACGCGCCGGAAAATTCAACGTCATTAAATAGTCGAAGCCATTCAGCGCCGCGGTTTCGCCGCCAGGAATTAAAACCAAGTCGCTCCACTTCAGCGGCTGAGTTGGGTCGTACCCATCTTTGGTGATGTAGGCCTTGAAAAAACTGGGATCATGCGGCGTGTGCAAATGAAATCGACACACGCGCGGACCAGCGACCATTGCGGTGGCGGGCCAATCAGTTCGCGCTAGATCTAACCCACCATACTTGGCGCGGCCGGCGCTGGCCAACATTCCGTTGGGAATCAGCGCTTGATAGTCGTAGTTGGGCACGCGCAAATTCACCTCGTCCCAATCGTAAAATGCTTGCGTGCCGGCGACTGCAACCGCGGCACGACCCGCGGCGCTGGACGGACTTTCCGGATTTTCCAAGAACACTTCATATGCGCGGCTGATCGGGTCGGCCATGGAGCCGTGACCAAGCGCGCTTAGCGAACACAGAGTCAGACATGCGAGTGAGCATAAAATATTTTTCATACGTCGACCTTTCTCTATGTGAAATTGTCAAACTCAAACTGCATCAACACATCAATTCACAAACGATTATTGGGTAGCCCACATACGCGGTGAAAGCGCGTTTATGGAAGCACTCCAGTAATTTTTAGACCATTGTCATACACCGCAATCTTGCTGGTTTGAATCATGTTTGTGTTTCCAACTCCAAGTCCAGCGAAGGAAGGATCATTGGCCGCGTTCCACGCAGTGGCTGGAACGCCGTTCTTCAAGGTCATGCGGAATTGCGCCTCACGCCAGTATGAACTTCCTGTTCCTGGCGCGATATATGTGCCGGCGAAACTCACATCAACGTAATACAGTTTGCGCGCCGCGTCATACACCTTCAACGCCGTGGCCACGGTTCCATTCTGAATGTAGTTGCCGCTCACAACCACGGATGTTTGGTCGTAACCAGCCGCAAATAATTCAGAGAGATCCACGAAATAACGCATAGAGAATGCGCTTGAGCCAACCGCTGGAAACGC
>CANJIC010000007.1 GCA_947474205.1 Planctomycetaceae bacterium
CGAAGCCCCCTAAAATTCCAGCAAATAAAGATTTCATTGTGTAACTCTCCTTTCAACACGTTCGATTTGAAAATCAAGACCAGTTTGATCAGTAATCAGTCGGCCAAAGCAAGCAGCAACTTCATGTCGCGCGAGTCCACTGCTTCGGCTTGATGTATCCATTGCTCGTTGAATGCGTCGTTCTAAACCCACGGGAATGAGCACGGCTAAATGCTCGCCGCGTTGCGCCATGGAAGCGAAACCCGCGAATGCCGAAACGTGGTCGACCACGCGCACTTGATTGGAATATGTGCCCATGCTCGACGGCGGACCGCTGCGTTCCCAGCGGCCGGAATTTCCAACCACGGATCCAGTGACCCGACCTGTCCCATCAACCAACACCAGCGCCATTCGGCCCATGTCAATTGCGCTTACAGCTTCTTGCGGAGTACCCCATGCAATGCGCGCAACTGGTTGCAATGAATAGTCGACATTTTTTAGATTGGACCGAAACATTCCGCCAGGCGGCAAATCAGATTTTGCGGGCTTCACAATTTCGGCCATTGGCTGCGGCGCTATTTGCTGCGGTGCGATTGGCTGCGGCGCAACTTGCTGTGGTGCAATTGGCTGAGGCGCCATTTGTGCCAGCGCTGATTTTTGCAATTCAAGTTGTTCCAATTCACGTTTGTACTTGGAGGCAAGTCGCGTTGGCGCAGCTTGTGGCGGTGGCGGCGGAGGTGGCGCTTGCTCCACTGGTTGCGGCTCTTGCTCTGGTTCCATCTCTTCAGCCGGTTGCGGAATTGGTTCGGGTGCTTGTTGCGGTGGTGTTTGCTCCACTGGTTGCGCCGCTGGTTTCATCATTTGCGCTGGTGGCGGTGGTGGCGGTGGTGGTGGTGGCGGCTCCACTGGTTGTGGTTCTTGTTCCATCTCTTGCGCGGGTTCTGGTTGCGGCTGAGCCGCTGGCGGTGGCGGTGGTTCTTGTTCAACTTGTTGCGGCGGCTCTGGTGCGGCAACTGGTGTTGGCGGCTTTGGTGGAGTTGGAGTTTCTTGAACCGGCGGCTTTGGCTTGGCAACTTTCGGAGCTGGAACTGGTTTAGGTTCCGGCTCTTGCGGAATTTCGCGAACCGCTAAGGCAACCACTTGCTGCTTGGTGGGTGTTTCTTTCAATACCTGCTTCATGGCTGGCCACAAATACCACGTGTGCAAAGAAACAGAAATCAACAAGCCAAGTATGAGAGCATGACGGTTCATCAGGATTCCTTCGCATTAGTTGGGCTGACGCCAAGTTCAACTTGGCGGCCATGTTGTTGAATTTCCCACCAGGCTTTAATAACGCGGTGATGAGAAACTTTATTATTTTCTGGAACGATCAAGAGATGCGCATCCATGTCCACGGCTTGCAAAAATGATGGAACATCTTTGTACTGCTTGCCAGACACGCTGATCATGTCGTCGGAGATCGCCACGATTTCAATACTTGAACCAGCCACGGATCGCGAACCTCCAGATCCAACTTTGACTGGATCCACTTTCATGGAGTGCAAGCGCACGGATTGCGTTAGCAACACAACCACGGCGCAAAGCAAGATAAAGATGAGATCAACAAAGCTGCGCGAGACCATTTAGATGCCCTCAGGATTTCCAGCCAACTCAAACATGTATCCCGAAACCATGCAGACCAATGAGATCATCAGCCCATACACGGTTGTGATACACGCCACTCCAAGTCCAGCGGCCACATCGTCCGCGTCTCCACCAATCATCTGGAAACTCTCAATCACTCCAATCACCGTTCCCAACAGACCAAGTGATGGAGCGAGTTCATTGATGAATGCCAAGGGCCGCCGATGCAACACGCGTTGCGTCTGATCAGCTTTCCATTGTGGGCGGGTCACGGCCACCGTTCGCTCAAACAGCACCGCCATAAGCAGCGCGGAACAAACGGCAAGAGGCCACATGACCCACCCACCTTGGACGAAGTACTCGATCATTCACTTCTCCTCAAGAAGGATTCATAATCAATCGAGGCCAGCATTTGATTGCAGCGATCATTCAACACATCATCTGTGCGCACGCGGCCATCTTGAAACACGCTCTCCACTTTTTGCGCGGTCACCACGGACTCGTTCATGGAATCCGTACCTGGCTTTGGTGGATTTGGAATAGTCATATTCCAACGAATCGACATGGTCTCCAAGCGCAATTGCAGAAGATCAATTTGATCCTGCATTTCTACTTGGTGCGAGTGCATGTCGATTGGCTTCTGACCGGCCGCAACTGCATCGGCGGCCTTTGAATCCAACGTTGCCAGCTCCCGAACCAAGCGGTCGCGCTTGAATACATTCTGATGAAACTCCGACTTGACCTCCTTTGGTGGTCCGTCAGCGGCCATCACAGAACTACATGTTCCAGCCAATACCAGTGTCAGCATTGCGAATTTATTAAAATACATTGTCATTCCTTTCCGGCGCTGTTTGGCGCCATTCGATCCATGCGGGTTTGCAATTCGTCGTCAATCGTTGATGGGGCCACTACAGAATCGCCCTTGGTTTCCAGGTTCTGCATGGAATCCACGCGGGACTCCAGCTCAGCCATGCTGCCTTGCAAGGCGCCTTCCATGGATTGCGAGAAGGTTTCCATTTGAGCCTGCATCAAACGCATGCCCTCAACGAAGCCTTCCATGCCTCCACCTTCAACAGAGCCCAACAGCGCGTCAACGCCTTCAACAGTCTGCAAGAGACCGAGATAGTCGCGCAACTGAGTTGCGGTTCCATCCAATTGGGCGAAGAGTGTTTCTGATCCCAGCAACACTTGTTGATGCGCCGCGGAAGCTTGATCAAGAACCTTCAGCACACTAAACCATAACTTGCGTTGATCCGGTGTCATTTGCACGGATGCCTTGCGCACCGAGGCCAGCGTTCGGATGGTGCGATAGTGCGCCACCAACTTCTTCTTCCTGGCTGGATCCTGGGTTTTAGAAATACGCGACGCAATCGTGTCTAACATTTTGTTCGACTCCGTGTCAGCCTTGCCAGCTATAGAAGTCGGATTGTTGGTGGTCAAACTTGTCGCAAGCCGATTGCGCACATCCGCAATCTGAGCGTTGAGATAGAACTGCGCCTCCCACAATGGATCCACAATGGAATCGCGCGCTAGAAGTACGCCATCAACTGCTTGCGCGCTCATGGCAACGGCTTCTTTGGTTTTGCCGTCCTCCATCAGAACAATCGCGTCATCGAGTTGACCAACAAACTTTGGAAATCCATTGTTGATCTGGCCTTCAAGTGGTTGCACAGATGTCTGAAGCGTCTGCACAACTTCTCCAAAGTCATAGTCACCAATCATGCCCTTGCCACTTTTGCCAGCGCCTTTGTTGCGCGATTTGGCTTGCGATGGGACGCCGACCGGAGTGGTGATACCCACGGTTGGCGCGGGCGCGGCGGCAGCGATTGCGTATACGGGCTTCGGCGCGGCGGCGGCGGTAACCACTACAGGCATTCTTGTGTCCGCGACTGGTTTGGCAAACGCAACTTGTCGAACAACTGGTGTTGCTGACTGAGTGCTCGCGGTTTCAGTTGGAAACAGAAGGTCATACTGGCCTTCAGCTCCGGCTTGACCAAGAGCAGCGCTTGTAAGAATAAAGGCGATTGGAAATGTGTTTATGAAACGATTCACTTGTTTTCTCCGTTGTTGGTTGACTTAATTGAAACTCCAAGAGAGCGCTCGTTTGCAACAAGTGCCCGTTTGAATTCTGGAACATCAGCGCCGGACCAGATTTGGCCGGCTTGATCACGATTGCCGCTGCGATATGCAGAAGCACCGCTGAGGAGTGTGTTCATATCCTCCACTTTCTTTAATTGGAGTTTGTTATTTGCATTGGCTTCCGCGGTGGCAAGATTGCTAGAAGCTTGATCTAGATCTCCACTGCGAATTTGCGTGACTGCTTCGCGCATTGCGTTGTCATAGTTCACTTGTCGCTGGGCGCCGTTGCACCCGCCAAGCACGCAAACTAAAATTGCAGCAATGACAAGTAGCCAGGGCAACTTCCCGGCTATATATGGTGTGATTTCGTATTTCGATGGCATGATTATTCCTTGGTTAGATGGCTTCAATTCAAACGGGTACCTAACGGCACCCCTTGAATAGACGCACACAAACCATGGATTTGCAGGCCGCTGAAATTATTTTATAAGTTGTGGCTGCCCAGCCAATGTGGGCCATTGCAATAAGCCGCCGCGGGCGACATTGGAAACTTCGGGCAGCGCCCGTGCATCCGCAACCAATCGCTGAACGACCTGAGCCGAAGTTAAGTTGGGCTCTAAAGCCAACAAATGTGCGGCAGCCGCGGTGGCAAACGCGCATGCGTGCGAGGTTCCCTGCGCCAAAGTTGGCGAGCCACCACCGTTTGAAACTGCCAACAACATTCCTGGCGCCAGCACATCGACAGATTTTAGACCGTACGCACTGCCACTGCCGTTATCCCAAGTCGCCAATGTGCCGCTTGAATTTAAAGCGCCAACGCAAAGAATATTTGGGCGATCAAGACAGGCGGGATACACCGGATTGATATCCAAGTTCTCGCGGTTGTTGCCCGCTGCGCACACCACCACAACGGCGCGCTTCTCAAGTTCATTCCAAATTGGATCATCCGCGAAAGCGCGCAACGCGTTGGCGTCCAAGCCAATGGAAAGACTCATGTTGATCACGCGGCAACCCGCGTTCATGGCGGTGCGCAACGCCAATAATAAATTTTGTCCATCACCTTTATCAACTCGATACGCGGGACCTTCGATCGCGGTGGTGACACGCACGGGAACAAGTGTTGCGCCGGGCAACGCAGATGGAAGCCAGGCGGCCTGACCAGCGATCAGGGACGCAACTTGGTTGCCATGACGAATCGGCGCGTCACCATTGCGGCGCATTTCGTGGCGAAGCGCCTCACGTTGATCCGCGTCCAAGTTGCGAAATGCGCGGGCAAGCACTGGGTCATCGGGATCAAAATCGCCGTCGATGACTCCGATCAAAGGCGTTGATTCCTCAGCGTTTTGCGGCTGCCACGCAATATCAATCATGTCAAGGCGATACTGGCGCAAAGGCCAATGAAGAATTTCATCCGAGCGTGCCGCGCTGTCTTGACGACCCTTTTGGATGTTTTCAAGCGCTAATTTTACTTGCGCATCGGGCGTGCTTAAATCTGCTTGTGGCAATGGATTTGGCTTCACATCCGGCGTTGCGGGTTGATTCGGTGGCTGAGTTATTGCGGAAGGCGCGTTTGGTATTTCATTCTTGGCTGGAATATTTTGTGGCGGCGCAACACCGCCATGCTCGATCACCAAGAATTCAATTTCCGCCGAGACCCATGAAGTTGCTTGAGCTGATTTGTTTTTATCAGCGGAAGCATTTCCCAATACATCGCCAAGCGCGACCTTTAAATAATCACTAGGTGCGACACCCGGAGGCGGATTCAGCGGCTGATCAGTGATAATGGCCTTCAGCCGCGTTGTTCCAAGTGGCGGCTTTACACGCAAATTAAAGCCCGCATCCGTTGGAATGGTGATTGGAATATCAGGCTGCATTTGTATGCGCGGGGCATTTTTATTAGGTATTAAAAGCGCCACGCTGCCCTGCGCATCCACCACCAATAGCGTAAGAAATCCAGCTCGCTTTGATTGAACTTGCACTTGCAGTTTGTCCCCCACTTCGAGCAAGCGCTTCTGTGGAATCATTTTCATTTGTACAACAGAAGCTTCACCGCCAACTCGCTCAAGCAAATCTTGCACCGTGCCTTGCGCGGGACTTGGCGTTGAAACCACAATTGGAATCACCGCCCCCGCTTCTTGGCGCAACCCCATCAATCTTGCAAGTTCAAGCAAGCTGGCGTCCATGTCGTCGATGGTTTTAAAGCGCACATTGGCGCGTGAAGTTTCTTTAATCACTGCGGTCACGGCGTCCACCAATTGCGCCGACACTATGTAGACGCCATCAACTCGATACACCGTTCCCACCAGGACTAGATCCGCGTTTTGAATGCGGCCAAAGCGCACGGCGGCGCCAGGCTGACTTAAATCACTGTTGGAAAAATCTTGCTCATCAAGAACTTTTTTAACTTGACGGCGCTCCAAAAGTTCAATGTCATCGTGGCGAATTCGCTGCGTCAGAAGATCCGCAACAATGTCGCCAAAGCCATCAGGAACGCTGTTGCCATCAAAGCGCGAAACCACCAGACGGATTTTTGTTTTCGCCGCCACCGGCGTCGCGACCGTTGGCGAAGTCTGCCGCGGACTCGCGGCAATCAACAGTGTGCAAGCAACAACTAGGCATGTCCACATTATGGAGCAAGGGTAACAGGCGCGGGCGTGGCTACGGGTTGGTCGCCAGTTAGCCATGAATGTAAATTTAGAAAGGTTCAATGCACTAGAACTTGCCCGGCGCGCCCGCCCCACCGTTCACTGGAATAACCAAGTCGCCCTCTGGTCCACCGCTAGAAGGCGCCCCTTGCGTCGGGGAATTTTTATTTGCAGGAAGCGTCAATGCTGGTCGTGACGTAACTCCTGCGCCTCCCTTAGATCCACTATTGGCATCCATTTGATCACGCAAGGCGTTCGCCGCCTGCGCCGCGCTTAGCGAAAACACCATTACACAACCTTCCGTTGTCACATCGCTCATTGGGTGCTTCATAGACCACTCATGCACCACGGAGCCGCCTTTCATCTCTAAATCCGCGCTCGCAATGCGAATTGTTTGAAGCCGTTTCTTGGCGCTTTTATACTCATCCGTATTCGCTAATTCACCAAATTTCTTTAAATCAAACCCGCCTTGCAGATCTGTCTGACTCGTCATCATGTCTCCCAGAAACAAACGGCCCGCAATGTTGGCGTTATCTTTTGCCTCATCCAAAGCCACGTCAGCAAGATCTTGATCTTCACGAATTGGCGTTGCTTGTCCAAATGTCACCAATACAACTTCCCCATTTTCATCTGTCCGCATCTGTGCGCCTTGGGTATAAAGAAGATCAGTTTCCCCAAGCGCCTTCGCCCAAGCACTGATTGATTCACCGGGGATTTCTTGTGGGGCTTTCCCTTTGCCTAAAAGTGCCCTAGTCAATTCGCCTGACTTGGTGTTGTAAATCAGTATCACGGCAACACTGCCCTTCTTACCAATTTCGATCGACTCAAACATGCGATACACCTGAGCGCCGGCGATCTCTGCTCGGGAAAATAACGCGGCGGCCTCCTGGAAGTTCTTTTGTATTACCAGGTCTAAGGATTTCTTACGTACTTCTTCTGCGTTTTTATTGACCGACTCAAGCTTGGAGGTAGCGTCAACATCTTGACCGGCATCTGCGGTTCCAAGACCTCGTTTATTCAATTCCTTATTCACCTCGTCTTGTAAAATCAAAATTGCTTTATCCATAAGAGATTTTGGAAACACCAAGTCTTGCGCAGTTTCGGGCAATGCAATTTGACCGACAGATCCGCTCTTTAACATCTTCGCCATTTCAACCTGCAAATGATTTCCCATGGACTCAGCCAGCTTTTGTTTCGCATCTAGCAGGGCAAGCATGAACGCCCACTGGCGCGCGTCATCAAAGCCGTTCTTGCGGCCTTCAACCGCGAATGTCTCGGATCCGATAGCGACAAAAATGCCATTCTTCTGGTCGAACCCTTCTTTCAGTTTTCGCAATTCAAGGAATTCTCGCGCTTGCTTTTTCGCATCCTTCGCTTTTTCGCCAATTCCAAACTTTGGATCGACCTGCACCAACTCCACAACAACGCCGCCAGCTGTGGGAATCGCTTCGGGCGCCTGCGCCATACTTGCTGCCGCCAACATGCATGATGCCCAAATGCCGATGACAACACATTGTAAAGTCTGCGTTCTTTTATTTTTGTAATTACGTTTCATAAAATGCTCCATTGGTTTGTAAAAAGTTTGAAATTTAATTTTGGAAATATAAAAAAGTCATAGAGCGCGGTATCCCTACTCTGCTGGAACCGCCTCCGAAACGCCAATTTGAATTAAATCAATATCCCCTTCAATTACTTTCGCCTTGGCAATTCCATCTTTTATCAGGATCACTTCTATCACAGCGACCTTGTCTCGATCGACCAAAAGTTTACCCCCAACTTCAATCGATATTGGGGTTTCTATTTTAAATCGAGCTCCAATCTTAATCTTGGGGTGCTCCGCATCCAAAGTGATTTCTTTACCTGATATGCGGATCATCCTGATTTGTTTTTCTTCAGTTTGTTTTTGAGCCAGTGTTGTCCCTAGAACGTTCTTCAAGCCTGCAACAAGTAAAGCGCATGCCCGGCTACAGGCCAACTCCGCCGGAGCCATGCTGATCTCGGCTGGGTCTTTCATGTCTTTGCCTGCCCGCACCATCACTATTTCACGCCCAAGTAATTTCACATTGGCGGTTTGTTGCCAAGCGGTTTCATTGGTTGCGACATTTACAAGACGACACTGGATATTGGCTAGTGCCACGTCTTTGCTTTGGACGTTCTCTGGCTGCGGGCCAGACTCGCCTGTGAATTCGATGTGATCAATTTGAACAAGCAGCGCAAAATCCGCGGACAGCTCATGGCCAAGTTTGATTAATTCCATTTCATCAAGTCGCCCCTGCTGGGCTCGTTCCTTTAATTTGTTGCGCATGTCGCTTAACTGACTATTATTGGCTTCATCAAGAACTTGGTACTTGTTTGAAGTCAACAACGTTTGCTCTAGCGCGCGCTCCACCAATTGCGCGTACTCATTTGGGTTTTGCGGTTGCCCTGCCACCTTGACCGCGCCAGAGGCAACAATTGCTGGCAACACAACTATCGTGGGCGATAAACCAAAGCGCGGATTATTAGGATCAAAGCGCACCATATTGGCGCAAATCCGCACATCAACACTGTCATTTACGCCAGGCTTGCTTTCGAGCACCGCATACGAATGCACAAAGCCATTGGCAAAACTACCGCCGCGCATGCTCTGATCCACACTCGCCTCCGCCATTTTTTGTACGTCTTGATTGACTGATTTTGTGGCTTCTTTATATTTCTTTTCTAACACACTACCAACCTCGATCATTGCACCCTCTTGACGGATTGCTTCAAAAAGCGCGCGTTCGATAGCTTCGGACTCATTGCGGCCAACGCCAGCGACTTGCACTGATCGAATAAATTTCACCATGTTGTCAGGAACGGCAGGACAACCAACTTGGGGTGGCGAGTTGATCGTATTTAAATCCGCAATCGATTTATCCAACACATATGCCGCAATGCAAATCCTGCCCGCATTAGGATCATTGATGATTCTGGTGCCAACCAATACGGCAGAAATTTGATCTTGAGCACTCGCCGTAATGTGATCTTTCAATTGCTTCACGTCGCTCAATTCGGCAGGCAAATCCTGTATCCGTTTGCTCTGAAGCAATGCTTTACTGAACGAATTGCATACAACCGAAGTTGCATCAGCCACTACAAGTTGAGTTTGTGCGTCCTGCCTTGAGACATCACATGCTGCGTCTTCAAGAGCATCGGAGCCCTGACCAGCTGCTTGACTGATAGCGACAAGGCGAAACTTGCCCTGCTCATCAGTTAAATAACGCGTTCCATAAGTACGTGAAAGCGTCGCATCATCCAATCCCTCAAACCATTTTTTTAATGTATGTTCTGAATCAATATTTGCATTTACATGCGATAAATCAGCGTATTTTGTGAAATACACTCCCACCACCGCAACCATGGCCTGGTCACCAACAATTATTTCAAAGGTCTGCTGAGCAGAGAAACCAACTAACGCGACTTGCGCGGCGATCTCTGACACTTTTTGCAATTCTTGTTCAAGTTTGAAGGCTTGATTGTCGGCAACGCCCGTCAATGCCTTGGCAAGTTCTAGGTTGCCAATCACTTGCGTTAAATCCTTTTTGGCAATGATCGAAGCGCTGATCTCTGCGCTTAGAAATCTTGCGGCGCTTTCACGAGCGCTCGAAAGAGCTATGTCAAACGCCTTTTGGCGCGAGATAAAATACATCTGACTTCCAGGGGCGCTACCTACCGAGGCGTACTCGACGACAACCAATCGATTCTGTTTTGAGTCCCAGCCCTGCGTAAGACTATTAGATTTCAAGTGCGCATTGACCTGGCCTTGAATTTCTTTCCTTAGGTCTTGCGTGATCGCAGAGCGGGCGTGCGTTGCCATGCAAAAAATGAAACTCATAATGACCACAGAAGTTCGCAGTAGTCGAATGGACATAAGTGACATGGTTGACTCCTAAAAGCGATGAGAAGGGAGTTTCTAAACTTCCCACGCAAGCGATCTCCTTACCTAACTTGACGGAGAATTATCCCCTATTTGCAAGATATTGGAAACATGGTAATTCGTGCAAAATCAGGCTGGAATTATGGAGAAACCAGGAAGCGGGAAATTCAGACCATGAATCACTCCTTGGTATTCACGCCCTGCTTAATCAATTCAACGATTGCGTTATTGACGACTTTAATTGCGTGTGACTGCACTGGAGTGTCATAACTAAACATGCCAGCATCATCTACAACCGTAATTGACCATAAAATACTGCCGTTGCTAATATTGATTGCCCTGACCGAAAATCCGACAATAGTATTGCAGTCAGGCTCAGTTTTTTTATTGCCTTGATCACCTCCTGAATAACCGCCGTCGTAACCGCCAGAAGATGTCATGTAAACTTGCCCACCCCCAACGTACATAAAACTACTGCCGCCGCCACTGCGATAAGAACGGTCCATTCTTCCTTGCTGATAAACTTGGACTTTTCCCAAAATTAAGATATCCGCATCAAGCAACTTCGCTAGCTTGGCCGCGCCTTTGTCACTACCACTAGATTTTAAAAATGACTGCATTTCAGATTCATTCAAAACGTCATTGATGCGCTGCCGCTCTATGACTGGCCAACCCAACTGGACTATTGATGTTTGGAAGGCTTCGGAAACTTGAAGCCCGGCAGTGCTAACACCAGTTTGGTTTTCGAATGGCTTTATCACTATCGCCCGAGGACAATAGGTTTTACCCGCTGGCGAAATGCTTATGGATTGATTCACGCACCCTATGAGATTTAGAATCACCAAACTTGAATACAAAAATGTAGCCAGTCGCTTATAAAAGCAAAGAAAATTTTTGGCGACCATTAATTCATGGTACCGCATTTATAAGGCTTACCCAAGCACGTTTACAGAACCATCAAGGCGACCTGAACCTATGCGATTTTATTTATCTGTTAAAAACCAATTGCGGGCTTGGAACCTTGTTTTGAAATCTTAATTGATTCTTCCCAAGGAGTATTGCCCGTTGCCGTATCCGTAAGAGACATTTGGAAAGCAAATGTTGACTGCTTTGTGTTGCCTACGCTCGCACGAACTTCTAATATTTTACAGGTCAGGGTGAATTTCGGCATGACTGGCATTTCGGTGCCTTTGCCGTTTTTAAATTCCTCCATCTCCTTAGCAGACTTGGCCATTGGATCCTCAGCCTTACCGCCCAATCCCACAATATTACTTACTGTAACCTTTCCCGATTTAAGCAAAGCAACACGAATATCCTTGATAAGAAGATCCGTGTCAAATTGATCGGTGGTGTCATTGATGATTCTGCTAATACCTAATACAGCTTTGTTCTTGTTCGAATATTCAGCAAAGACTCCAGATGTTGTCATGCTTTGGACAAGTTTGGTGGCGGCTTCGTTGAAGTCTTGAATATCAACTTGTCCAACAGTGGTGATTAACTCGGTTCCGCCCGAATTAATTTTTCGTGCGGGGGTTCCGCAGGCGCACAAAATAGATACACCGACTAACGAGATGAATAATTTATTAACTTGAAGCATGGTGAATTTCCTTGCAATAAATGGGTTATTGTGAAAGCGGAAGATTGGTATCACTTAACTGAAGGCGCCACGTTGACGCGGTAGAATTTGGTGCAATTGAATTAAGAATGATTGTTTCTTGGGGCATGATTCTTTGCGTTTGCCACGAGTCGCCAATGCTATCCACATGCATGCCCCCAGGAGTGAGCCATTCAAATCGATATGAAAAACTTTGCGCACTGGACTGGTTACTAAACACTGAAACTTGCACCCGTTTTTGATCGCCGTTGACAATGTCCTCATGCACATCAGTAACATTGGCTTTGTAATTCAACCATCCATTGGTCACCACTTGTTGAAATCCCGGCGACCCAGGGCGACCATTAGGCACCGGCACGACAGAATTCACAGTATTGCATGCGACCATAATCGGGAAAATATTGCAAAGAATTAAACTGCGAATCAGTTTCATAATTATTTGGACGACCCTGGTTTGATAGCAAACATCATAACGGACGGCTTTGTTCCGGCATTCACAGTTCGAATCCGTACCACAGAGACAGCCTCATCGGGAACTTTGACCGTTATAGCCTGTCCGTCAGACATGCGAATAGATATGTCCCCCGAAGCTGGACGGTCAACTCGTGCCCACAAAACTCGTTTAGGCAAAGTGAGCCAACAACGCAAATCCGCTGAATTCGTAGCCGCTTGATACAGAGTGCCAGCCAAAGCCGCGTAACCCCCCCCACCAGCTTTCTGGGCGCCATAGGTGGCGAGAGCCTTTGTAGCACTTGAAACAAGAGTAGCCACAATGATTCCCGGTAAACGATGATTAAAATCCTGAGCAACTACGGCGTCCATATCTGTTAACAGCTCAGACTGAACAGCTTTCTCTAAATTAACCGTAAACGCTGTTACCGAAGGCTCTTTATGAATTTCAAGTACTGGGAAAGCGGCGCCGACATATGGAACTTCTTTTATGCCAAGCGGAATATCTAAACGGAACTCTTTAAGAGACGGTGCTCTGCCAGCCTCTACAAATATAAACACACTTTTTGTGGACTTCTTACCCGTGATAATTGACTCCATTAATGCGACATCATTCTTAACTAAATCCGATGCCGGCGGAACAAGCATTTCTGCCGCGTGCTTAAAGTCATTCTTTGATTGCTCCCATTTAGATTGCGTACCCATCGCAAGTCCATTGACTGCACGCAAATAAACCGCATAGGGAATTTCATAATTAGCATAAGCCCGCATATCTCGGACCGTTCCGTATTGCTTATCCATTTCCGTAGTGAATTTCTTGTCCTTTAATGTACTTTGAATGTCATAGCCTTTGTCTTTTCCTTGACCTGCCATAACTTTTTGTTCTTCATCAATCTGCGCATTATCTTTTTTAATATAATCCGTCCACTTATTGGCGCGGTTAAATTCTATATTTGCCTTATCCGCTTGTTGTGGCTCGACAGCAAAGTAATTCAAGGCCTGATATGTATTCATCATGATACGGTCATACGAAGTGCCACGGTAGGTTCTGGTTGTTTGATTGGTGGTGGCTGCGGCTAGTTCCTCTGTCACTTTAGTTTCAGCAACATCACCGTAATATGGAATAACCGTTTCATAAACACTCTGATAGGTTGCAATACTGCCTTTATAATTCCCAGCAATTTGCTGAATATTAGCCCCGTCAAGATTAAATACCACCCCGTTGATTGGCGCATCAGGCTTGCCGTCTCCATCTTTGTCTTGAAGCGTGTACTCCGACAATAATGGTTTTATAGCAGTCTCAGATTTTAAATAATCTCCTTTGTCAAAATCTTGCATGACCGGTCCCATTTTGGAGTTATGACTCGCACACCCAACAAGGCCGATAAACAACAATCCGTACGCAAAGAAGGCTTTGAATAAAATTTTAGTATTTTTTGTCAAATTGATTTCAAACATGGGTGATTTTCCTTTTTAAAGAACTTAAGTTAGTTTTACACATTTAAAATAACCATTATTTACGAATGGGCTATTTATTGCCAGAGTTTGTGTTATCTCGACCAGAATCCAGGGGACAACAAATTAGTAGTTGGCGCATCCTTGGTATCAACCTTGTAATCAACACGATAGCCAGACTGTTTGAATAATTCAGCCATTCCTTTAAGCTTCTCCGCTTCCGCATCTGTAAGTTGCTGATCTTTCTTCAAGCCCTGCAAGAACTTCGTATTGTCTTTCCAGCGCTGAAGAGAAGGCTCGTCCATTTGCAACGCAACAATCAATTGGAGCGGCCGATCAGCAGGCACACTGACCATTTGATTCCATGGTTTGAAACCTGCTCGAGTAATACCAACTTTATGAATACCCACAGATGCCTTCAAGGGAATCATGTCCGGGTTTGGCGCAGATCCAACCGCCACTCCATCTACGGTAACTGTCGCAGAAAGCGGCTCGGGTTGTAAATTGAAACTATTCTTTGTGATTGTGTACGCCCCGGTTTTGGGATCTTTATTTACATCCGGCACCGTAAAGTCTTGCATCGTACAAACCACTATTATTCCAGCACCTGCCACTTGCGCGGTTGGTGCAATAATTGTGCCGCCATCGCATCGGGCATTCAATTTTTCCGCCAACTTCTCGGCTGCCTGATTATAAAGGGGACCCAGAATTGACATTTCTTCTTTTAGGTTAACTGTATTCTCGACGGTCTCTATGGCTTGCACTTTCCCAGCATCCGCTGTTCTTCCTGTAGAGGCATCAAGAATTTTATATGTTGCTGTAAGCGTGTATTCCATATTGTCCACATCAAGGCCCATTCGTTCGCTACGAAAGTGCCTCTTGTGTGTGTCAAGTGAAACCAAAGACGAAATTAACACATATTCGCATCCCATCATTCCAGCAATCTGGGATGCAGACGCATTGTCCGAAAGTTTCTTATCAAGATCCTCGTACCGCTCCGACCCCCCCTGTAAAATGTCGTAAACATCACGGGCAGTCTTGGCAAGGTCTTTTACGGATCCTTGGGTACCCGCATTTGGCCCGCCCTCTGCAAAATTTTTAACCGAATTAATAACATCCTCGCGAGATACGGGTCGTATGCATTTAGTTTCAAGGCTTGCGATGATTAAATCCTCTAGCTTGGACACATCGTCGCCAGGAATTTCTTTGCAGCGATTTTTTACAAATATGGCGGCTCCGTATGGCGGGGCTGGCTTCGCTGGTGCAGCCGCTTCGCTTGTCGCGCCTGCCTTATTAGTAGTTGCACTATTTTCCTGAACGGCTGCAGGTGTAGCTGGTGGTGGCGCGTTTTGCGGAGTGGCTTTGGGTAATTCTAGATTCGTTCCAGAAACTGCTCCGGGAGAGGCCTTTACACTTCCCGAACTATTCTTGTCAATTCGTACAATAAATCCTTTTTGTATTCCAGTGTCATTCCCTTGTATCTGAGCCGTGGACTTATTTGGAAGAACCTCATCTATTTTAACTTGCCCAATTTTTAACTCGGCTTTGCCCAGACTTTCGCCAGTATCAGGATCAATTTCATCCTCTCCCAAAGCATAAACATTCCAAATTTGTCCTGATTGAATTCCAGTTCCTAGAGAACGATTTATAGTGACTTGACCCGCCGTGATAGAAATTATTTTTGCTGGATACAGATAGTCCACAACTTCATTGGCCACACTCTGGGCCATTTGGGTTCCTAACTCAACTATGGCTTTCTCTGTAACGTCGCCGCCTTTTTGCTGCGTGACAAAACTAGGATTGTTTGCAATAACGGGATTTAGAGGTTCAGAAACAATACTTGCAGTATGAAGGGATTTTCCGGTAGTGGAGTCAAGAATCTTTACAACGACGGAGAACGAAAGATTTCTTTTCGTCATCTTCTGTCCAACACCCTCAAATGAGGCTGTCTGGACTACGTCTTGAAAATTATCAATTGTTGTAACGACAATATATTTAGCCCCTGCAACCTTGCCGCTCTTTGCCGTGTTCTTGTCTCCTTGATCCACAACGCCACTGCGGCCCAAATCCTGCTCTTCTTTCGCTGCATCAAGATCAACTCCTGCAATAATGTCAAACTTTTTGGTCTTTTCGAGCGCGGCGGCTAACTTGCCATCCAGCGATTCTTTTACAAGAGCCAATTCGCTTGCCTGATCATTTGCCTTGGTTCGTTCAACTACTGAAGGATTTACCTTGACCATGCTTATGCGTAAAGGAAACTTAGTGGGTTTTGGAGCTGCCGGCGCTTGGAAGGCCTGCGCAGTTGTGACGCATACAAATACGCACAAGAACAATGCTCTATAAATCGAGTTATTTTTAATCATTTTCAGTTTCTGCCTTAATAAAATTCCGACCGGGACGTTTTTAAACGAATTATGAAAATGAAGAGTACAGGATTTTTGAAATATGAAATAGATCCGGAATCACAAAATCATCAAATAATTAGGGTAATTTTTAGCCTTGCATTAAGCGCGTTAGACAGAAATTAACTGCTTCGATACGAGCGAAGATCGTTAGGAATCCTTGGCTAATTCGTTACAACGCCTTGCTTTACAAGATCATCTACAACTTTGTCGACCCGTTTAATTGCATGAAGTTGAATATTAGTCCAAAAACTAAACATGCCTCCATCGTCAACAACAGAAACTGACCAAAGAGTGAGCCCCGTGCTCACTTCGATCGCCCTGGCGGTAAAGCCAAACATGGTATTTCCTCCACCAAGCGCCACAGGACGGCCTTGCTGAAATATTGTGACTTTGCCAATTATGATTACGTCAGCTTTGAGTAATTTTTGGACCAAATTTAATGATTGACTTGAATTCGGGGATTTTAAGAAGGCTTGCATTTCTGACTCATTTAGAACGGCCTTGATTTTTGATCGTTCAATTACAGGCCAACCAATCCTAATCACGCCTGCCTGAAATGCATCGGCTATCAATTCCTGATGATCATTGTCAAAGGGCAAAATAGCGACCGCTTTAGGCTTGAGTATTTTTGCCTGTGGCGAGACAGAGACCACCTGGGAAACGCATCCTAGGAGATTCAAAATTGCTATCAGCAATAACCAGCACGCATTTCTGCGCCACTGGAAATTTAAAAAACATTCTTGCCGTGAAACAAAGAAGAAATGGAGTGATTTCATAAAGCCACGATTATTTTCTTACTGCAACCACCGAATGAATTACTGTAAGGCAATGATAGCATGATCAGACTTTTATAAGTCTAATAAACTTAATAAATCAACTCGATCTGCTAAACTATTTGCTTTAACACAACTTCTAGGATGAATACAGTTATGAATACAAATCGATTCCGGTATGCAGGCGCACTCGTCATGCTCAGTACAGCCTGTGCTTCTTTCTTGGGCTGCGCGGGAAGCAATCCGTCATTTACCCATGTGAATAAGTCAGTTTTTTTAAACGTGGATGAAATCAACAATGCGTCCAAAAAAATTGTTGACGAAATGATTCAAGATCCAAGATTTTTAGAGTATCAATCGAAAGATAAAAAAAATGGAATTCAGACTGTTGTTTTTATGTGCGAATATGTGAATCAATCTGGTGACACCCGTATGGATGAAACCGAAGGATCATTTCAAATTTTATTTAGCGCTCTTGAAGAGCAGTTTTTAAAATACAACGTTCCATTTCGTCAAGATTTAGATTCGGGTAATTCTGCTGGCGCACTGAAACATCCGATTACAAGCCGTGCCTCAGGAATTGAAGCAGTTGATAAACAGGATTCAGATCCTCGGTATGACCCAAAGTCGGGAAAGGTCACCACATCAGCCGCACTGAAAGCTGTGCTAGGTCTTCAACTTGAACTCACAAGACTTGACACCACGGATGGTAAAAGCGCTCAGTTTTGCTTTGTGCTTCGAGCACGATTAATTGATGGAGAAACGAAGGTAACACTTGTTTCAAAAAAAGTGGAATTCCAAAAAACGAACTAAAAGCGAGATGCTTTCATTTGTTGCGATTGTGGGAAGATCGCTATTGAATTGTCTGTATTGGAACGCAGCTTTTATTTAAGCAGCAACAGCAGCAAAATGCAAAACAAGGCTGGAAATAGGTAGCGGGAATGGACTTCAATTCGATGCGAGAGTTTCTTCATGCCATCGCCAAGCTTTGACATGTTGAAAGTGATGACAGTTTGCGCCATGGCGTAGAAAATAAATGAGTAGACCAAATAAAATATTTTGTCCACGATGGTCATGTACGACACTTTGGGCAGACTGTCGTTCAGGGTCCATTGGAAGGCGATGGCGGCTAACAACGCCGTGACGGTAAGAGCGGACGCGGTTCCGATTTCATAATCTGGAATGTAAAAGACAAGGTAAGCCAAGATCAATACAACAAGCAATGGAAGCGCGAGCTTCTGAAGAATGCCGGCGGGATTTCGGTGTAGATCCACGATGAACGAAATCCTTGAGTATTGCTCGTTGCCCACTACCCCTGGATCGCCAAAGTTAGTCTTGTAGGTGTACACAGAATTCTCACACTTCATTTGTGAAATTAAGTACTGATCGCCATTGAGTATTTCAATATTGTTTTGCTTCAATTCATTCATAAATGGCCCCTTGTCCTCGGGCACATACACAATTGAATCAATATTATTATTTTTATTTTCAATCGAGATTTCCAGCATTTGCGTGTCAAATGGAAAGTTGGCGTAGTTTGCCTTGTACGGAATCGTGGCCTTGCAACGACCAGTGACGTAGTAAAAGCCTTTGCTCAGGTCTTCCATTTTTTTGTCGATGTCAATTTTGGTATCGGCGTTCACAAATTCAATATCTGCAATGTCGGCGTAATCGATTTTGGGATCGACGGAATCAACTCGAAACCACCAATAAAACAACACATCGAAAACCTCTTCTTGCTGGTGAATTTGAATGGTTTGTATGTAGATGCCGGTCTTACAAATAATTGGTTCAGAGGGACTTTGCGCGAGAGGCTTTGCGTTCGCTGCTTGTTGAATCGGAACTTCTTTTATAAGCGACTGGGCGAAAATATGACCACACGCCAAAAATAAAATGCACAAGGAAAGTGTTTTTTGATATTTTTTAATGGAAGCACTATGAGTTAATGATTTACAAGTATTAAATTACTTGGGGACCACCTAGACTTTGCCCAATATATCAAAATGTTGCCTCAGGAACTGCCTCGATTCATTTACATCAGTACAAAACTATGTAGCAATAATCTTACTTTGCAATTCGGCATTCGAATTTATAGTGGCTTTAACGAGCCGTTGGTATTTTTTCACCCAGATCTTGTTCAATTTCTTCAAGCGTGCGGCCCGCTGTTTCGGGCAAGAAGAACAGCACGAACAGCAACGTGAACATGGCGACGCTGGCGAAAATAAGAAACGTGTTGCTGGCTCCTAGTTTGGTGAGCAGGGTTAGAAATGTGGCGCCCACAATGAAGTTTGCAAAATAATTTCCGCCGCACGCAATGGCGTTGCCAGATCCGCGCGCTTGTAGCGGAAACATTTCGCCAATAAGCACCCACACCAATGGAACCATGCTGAATGCAAAGCATGCGATGTATA